>NZ_LZJB01000225.1:0-11928 GCF_001666895.1 Mycobacterium sp. E3298 | reverse complement strand
GGATCAGCGCCGACGACCCGGCCATCGACAGACCGACGGCGGCGTTGTTGGTCGACCTGACCTGCTTCTGCGCCGACAGGTACGCGGGCAGCTCGCTGGTCAGGAAGGTCTCCCACTTGTAGGTGGTGCAGCCGGCCTTGCCGCAGGCGGGCTTGTACCAGTCGGAGTAGAAGCTGGACTGGCCACCGACGGGCATGACGACCGAGATTCCGGACTGGTTGTACCACTCGAACGCCGGGGTGTTGATGTCCCAGCCGTTGAAGTCGTCCTGCGCGCGCATACCGTCGAGCAGGTACAGCGCGGGCGAGTTGGCCCCACCGCTTTGGAACTGAACCTTGATATCGCGGCCCATCCCCGCGGAAGGAACCTGCAGGTATTCCACCGGCAGACCGGGGCGCGAGAAGGCACCAGCGGTCGCCGAGCCCCCCACGGCGCCAATCAGGCCCGAGAGCAGCGCCGCGCCAGCGGCCGCCACCACGAGCCGCCGCGGCATACCTGCCACGGCGCCGCGAAACCTGTCGACAAGCGTCATCCTTGCTTCCTCATCCTTCTCGGCGCGCCCGTCAACCGGGCGCGTCATGTTTTGGGTCGTACTGCATACGATCTCCGCGCAGCAGTGCTCGTGTAGTCAACCACACCTTCCGGCGCCCGGTCGCATCGAGGCGGCCACCGAAAGCCTCACTGGGCCCGCTTTACCCGGCGCTTTCCAGGCGAAACGCCCGCCCCGGAATCCGGGTTTTCGCATGTGCTTGAGCCTTATTGCCAGCTGGTAACGGCCCAAATGTGATGTTGCTGGCAATTTTTCACGGGGCCGGCTTGAAGACAATTTTGAGATTGGTCGAAAATTCTTCTGCCCTGGGCTTACTCGCGAGGTGGCGGCGGGGCCTCTTCGGGCACCGGCAGCCCGCATCTGGCCAGCTCGTAGCGCGGCACACGGTCTATCCGGTATTTGGTGAATTCATAGGAATGCAGCAGGTTCGACAGGAACCTGTGCGGGGTCATCGGGGCGCGCACCGAACTCAGCACCGCCTCGGTCTCGGGACATTTGAGGGCGGTCACCGCCTCGGCGACCCACTGCTGGTCCAGATAACCCGGAATGCCGGGATACAACTTCACCCACGGACCGTCGGCGATCACCCAGTCCGGGAAGAGGTTCTTGTCGTGCCCGATGCGGCCGTGCTGCAACCGTTCCGTGTGTTGCGCAAGCGGATTCGCCAGTCCGATCTGGTCGATCACCCTGACATCGAGCCCGACATTCATGCCGACCATGCCGAGGTTGGTGAAAAACACTGCGTGCTGCGGTTTTTGGGGTTGCTTGTCGGGCCCCGGTTGCGCCATCGGCACGAGGTCCCACTGGATGTAATTTCCCGACGGCAGCAGTAACGCCCCGTCGGGAGTGTTGTCGAGCGCCGTCAGGATGGCCGCCATCCTGGGATACCCCAGGTAGTCGGCGGCGGTGAGCGGATGCGCGTGCCCGGTGGCCTGCGCGTAGAAGCGCCGCTCGTCGACGATTCCGGAGTAGCTGACGTGGGTGGCGTCGTCGCCCATCCCCGGCGAATTCGCCGCCCACAGCGACCAACCGGCCACACCCAGCCAGAGCGCGCCGGCCGCGCCGGCCACCCAGTAGCCCGTCTCCCGCGAATAGTCCTGTCCATCCGGAATGGCCAGCGGGATCACGGCGACCGGGGCCAGCAAGCAGAACAACGGCGCCAACAGCACCCGCCCGTGCATGAAGTCGCCGCCCTGCCGGATCCAGTAGAGCGCTTGCAGCAGGCCGCTCACCACAACGAAAGCCACGACGGCGGGCGGGCTTTGAACCGCCCTGGCCACCCGCCCGTAGTTCGGGGCGAAGGCGGGCCGCAAAAACGACGGCCGGCGGCGCGCCGCGAGAAGCAGCAGCCCCAGCGGCACGAGGAGCACCACCGGCACCCACACCGCGTAGGGCGCGTCGAAGTTCGACAGGTAGATCATGCCCTGGGACCACTTGTCGCCCGCCGCGTCCTTGGCCAGCGCGGTCCCGGGCACCAGCAGGCCGTAGTAGCCCATCCGGAAGATCTCGTAGCCGACGGGCAGCAGCCCACCGGCCAGCACGATCAGCACCCGGCGCCCCCAGGTCCGCGCCGCGATCAGCATCATGATCAGGGCCAACCCGCCCATCAGGGCCAGGTCGGGCCGGACCAAGACGCTGAAACCGGCCACGAACGCCAGCGCACCGATGAAGAGTTTGTGATCCGGGCGGTTCCGCACCGGCTGGCCCCAGCAGACCATCATCCACCACAGCAGCCCGAGGTAAGCCAGCGTCAGCCCGCTCTCCAGACCGGAGGTGGCGAAGTCACGTGCGGGCGGAAGCGCGACGTAGACCAACGCGCCGGCGGGCAGCATGACGGCCCTGCGGCCGCGCAGGCTGGGTGCGTACAACCGGGCGGCTCCCAGCATGAGCAGGGCGACGCCCAGCACCGAGAGCGTCAGGGCCAGCGCGAGCGCCACGTATTCCATCCGCATCGGCCCGCCCACCCAACTGCCGGCGTACATCAGGTAGGTCCAGGCCGTGGAGGTGTTGGCCTCCACCCGCTCACCCTGGTTGAAGACCGGCCCGTTGCCGGCGAGCAGGTTGCGCACCGTGCGCAACACGATGAGCCCGTCGTCGGCGATCCAGCGCCGCTGCCAAGCACCCCAGGCGAACAGGACGGAGACCACCGTCACGCTGATCCACAGGGTGACCCGCACCAGGGTCGTGTAAGGGAACACCGGCCAGCCCAACCGCCTGATGGCCGGCCGGCTGCGCATCATGCGCGCTTTGAGGGCCTGCAGTTCGGGGCTAACCGAAGGCAACGGCGGCTCCAAGCGTCGCGATCCACGCGAGGAAAAGCAGCTGCAACACCCGGTCGCGCAGCGCGATGTCTTCGGGCTCGCCGGCCAGCCCGCCGTCGACGTCGACGGCGTAGCGCAGGATCGCGATGGTGAACGGCACCATGGACACCGCGAACCACGATCCCGAGTGGCGGTCGCGCTCGAACGCCCACAACCCGTAGCAGAGCACCACGGCGGTGGCCGACATCGTCCAGACGAACCGCAGATAGGTGCTGGTGTAGCTCTCCAGGGACTTGCGGATCGCGGCGCCGGTGCGCTCGGCGACCTGCAGCTCGGCGTACCGCTTGCCCGCCACCATGAACAGCGACGCGAACGCCGCGGTCAGCAAGAACCATTGCGACAGCGGGATGCCGGTGGCGGCGCCACCGGCTATGGCGCGCAGCAGGTACGCCGACGACACGATGCAGATGTCCATCACCGCTTGGTGTTTCAGACCGAAACAATAGGCAAGCTGCATGCCGAGGTAGACGGCCATCACGACCGCCAGGTCCGGCGTCAGCCACCACGCGAGCCCCAGCGAGCCCGCCCCGAGAACCAGCGCCAGGGTGTACGCCAGCCACTCGGGCACCACACCCGCGGCGATCGGGCGGAATCTCTTGGTGGGGTGCTCGCGGTCGGCGTCGACGTCGCGCACGTCGTTGACCAGATAGATCGACGAGGCCGCCAGGCAGAACACCACGAACGCCACCGAGACCTTGGTCAGCACGTCGGCGTAGTTGTAGTGCACCGGGCCGCCCAACGCGGCCACCGGTGCCGCCAGCACCAGGACGTTCTTCACCCACTGCCGCGGGCGGATCGCCTTGACGACCCCGACCACCACGTTGCCCGGGGGCCCGGTCACCACGTCCTCACTCATTCGCCCAGACCTTCCGCGCCCGGCCCTCTAGCCGAACGGTGATTCGCGCGACAGTGGCGCCGAGGACGATGCCGCAGGCCACGTCGCTGGGATAGTGCACCCCGAGCAGCATCCGCGACACTGCCATCGGGGGAACCAGGAGGGCGGGCAGCGGCAGGCCGGTGATCCGGCCCATCAGGATGGCCGCGGCCGTGGTCGAGGTGGCGTGGGCCGAGGGGAAACTCAGCCGGCTGGGGGTGCCGACGTTCACGACGACGGCCGGATCGTGCGGCCGCTGGCGCCGCACCACCCGCTTGACCAGCACGGCGGCGGCGTGCGCGGCGAACGCGCCCGCGCCGGCGACCAGCCAGTCCCGACGCCGCCTCGGCGCCAGCAGCGCGCCGACCGCCGCCACGGCCAGCCAGCCGAGGCTGTGCTCGCCGAAATGGGACAGGCCGCGCGCCGTCGTCAACGCACCGGGGCGGTCGGCGAGCGCGGCTTGCACGGCCACCAGAGCGGCGACCTCGCCGCGCGGGGTGGCCGATTCAGCCATGCTCTCGCTCGGCGTGCGCGGGCAGCAGCGCCATCTCCCATTTCTGCTTGCTGGACAGCACCGGCAGCGCGTCCCGGTACGTTTTGCGCATCTCGTCGAAGCGGCTCGCCAGGAGGCGCTGCCGGCGCAGCGAGGCGAACAGCAGTTGGAACATCTTGCGCCGGTCGCGTTGCCGGTAGACCACGCCGCACCCGTCGGCCGTCGTCACGGTGACGCCGTCGACCGTGCACAGCCGGAACCAGCGGGCGTCCTGGGTCGGCACGTTGAATTCGGGGCGCCGGTGGGCCTCGGGGTCGGCCTTGGTCGCGTTGTGCAGGATGCCGCGGGCCAGCCGGTAACCGATCGACAGCGGGTTCACTGGCGGCTTCATCGCCTTGGTCTTGTGCGACGGCGCCGGGAGTTGGCTCGCGGCCGGCAGCACCACCGCGTCCGGGTACTCCTTGCGCAACCGATGCACCTCGGGCAGGGCGGATTCCAGGATCGAGAAGATGTGCTCCGGGCCCGCGAGGAAGTCGTCGATGGCCCGGTTCTGGATCGCTACCGTCGAATATTCAAGGCAGGCAAGGTGTTTCAGCGTTGCCTTCAGGTGGCTGCGGACCAGTCCGGTGATGTCGCCGTCCCAGTGCATCGCGGCGACCACCAGGCGATTGCGCAGGTGGTAGTAGGCCTGCCAGTCGATGGCGTCGTCCTTGTCACTCCAGGCCATGTGCCAGATCGCCGCGCCGGGCAAGGTGACGGTCGGGTACCCGTGCTCGCCGGCGCGCAGACCGTATTCGGCGTCGTCCCATTTGATGAACAGCGGTAGCGGCTGGCCCAGTTCCTCGGCGACCTGCCGGGGGATCATGCACGTCCACCAGCCGTTGAAGTCGACGTCGATGCGCCGGTGCAGCAGGGCGCTTCGAACATTCTTGTCGTTCAACGGATATTCGGCGAAGTCGTGGTCGTACTCGGCGTGCGGGGCGGCGGTCCACATGAAGTTCGACTGGTTGACGACCTCGCCCATGATGTGCAGGTGCGAGGGCTCCTGCAGGTTGAGCATCTGACCGCCGATCAGCATCGGCGTCTTGGCGAAGCGGTGCAGGGCCAACACCCGCAGGATCGAGTCGGGCTCGATGCGGATGTCGTCGTCCATGAACAGAATCTGTTGGCAGTCCGTGTTTTTCAGCGCCTCGTACATCACCCGGCTGTAACCGCCCGAGCCGCCGAGGTTGGGCTGGTTGTGGATGGACAGCCGATTGCCCAGCCCCGCGGCCGCGGCGGGGAAGTCCGGGTGGTCGCGCACCTTTCGGGTGCCCTGGTCGGGGACGATCACCGCCCCGATCACCGCGTCCACCAACGGATCTGCGGTCAGGTCGGCCAGCGCGTTGACGCAGTCGGCGGGCCGGTTGAACGTCGGGATGCCGACGGCGACGTTGGCCGTGCCCGGCGCGGGCTCGGTCGCATACCAGCCACCGCTCACCAGGTTCACCGCGGTGTCGGTGGTGATGTCGAACCAGATCCAGCCGCCGTCCTCGAACGGCTTGAGCGGCACCTCGATCTCGACGACGGCCGGTTGATCGTCGGTGCCGACGAATTGGCGGCCCTCCACGGAGATTCGTACCCCGGTGGCCTTGGTGCGGTACAGGTCGACGCGCCCGGTTCCGGTGAGCTCGACTCGCAACACCACCGACGTGCAGATCGACCAGCGGCGCCAGTAACTGGCCGGGAACGCGTTGAAGTACGTGGCGAACGACACTTCGGACTCTTTGCCGATCTCGAGCGAGGTTCGGCTGGTCGCGTGGGCACGCCGCGCGTTGGTGGTCGATTCCTCCAGATACAGCTTGCGCACGTCGAGGGGCTCACCCGGACGCGGCAGGATGATTCTGGAAAGCAGGCTTACAGCGGTCATCCCCCCGCGCCTTCCTCCACTAGTGCTGTGCCGTCGCGCAGGTGTGGCGCGAGGACGTTGTCGTACATGTTGAGCGCGCTGGCGATCGCCATGTGCATGTCCAGGTATTGGTAGGTCCCCAGCCGGCCACCGAACAGCACCTTCGATGACGCGGTCTCGGCCTTCGCCCGCGCCCGGTAGGCGGCCAGCAGCGCACGGTCGGCCTCGGTGTTGATCGGATAGTAGGGCTCGTCGTCGTCTTCGGCGAACCTCGAGAACTCCCGCATGATGACCGTCTTGTCGGTCGGATAGTCACGCTCGGGGTGGAAGTGGCGGAACTCGTGAATGCGGGTGTAGGGGATCTCGAGATCGTTGTAGTTCATCACCGGCGTGCCTTGGAAGTCGCCGCACTCGGTCAGCACCTCGAGCTCGAAATCCAAGGTGCGCCAGCCCAACCGGCCTTCGGCGTAGTTGAAGTAGCGGTCCAGCGGGCCGGTGTAGACGACCGGTGCATCGGGACTGTCCGCGCGCAACTTGTCGCGGACGTCGAACCAGTCGATGTCCAGCCGGACCTCGATGCGGTCGTCGGCGGCCATGTTCTGCAGCCACGCCGTGTACCCGTCGGCCGGCAGCCCCTCGTAGGTGTCGCTGAAGTATCGGTTGTCGAAGGTGTAGCGCACGGGCAGCCGGGTGATGTTGGCGGCCGGCAATTCCTTGGGATCGGTCTGCCACTGCTTGGCGGTGTAGCCCTTGACGAACGCCTCGTACAGCGGGCGCCCGATCAGCGAGATCGCCTTCTCCTCGAGGTTCTGCGCGTCCTCGGTCTTGATCTCGGCGGCCTGGTCGGCGATCAGGCGGCGGGCTTCGTCCGGGGTGAAGTACCTGCCGAAGAACTGTGACACCAGGCCCAGACCCATCGGGAATTGGTAGGCCTGCCCGTTGTGCATGGCGAACACGCGGTGTTGGTAGTTGGTGAAGTCGGTGAACTGACGCACGTAGTCCCAGACCCTCTTATTAGAGGTGTGGAACAGGTGGGCGCCGTATTTGTGGACCTCGATACCGGTCTGCGGCTCGGCTTCCGAATAGGCGTTCCCCCCGATGTGCGGGCGGCGCTCCACGACGAGCACGCGCTTCCCGAGTTGGGTAGCCACGCGCTCGGCAATGGTCAGGCCGAAGAATCCAGAGCCGACGACGAGGAGGTCAAAGCGAGCGGTCATCGGTTGCTTAGGGTATCCGACGGCGTCGGCCTAACCCATTTGGCGAGGCCAGGGAGTCCGCGATCGGTCGTGTGGCGACGATTCGGGACTGTCGAACCCGGCGATCACGGTCCGGGTCGCAATTACCTCACGAATCAATATCGCCACTCTAGTCACAGCATTCTCACTCGTACCATCGACTCTGTGTGGTTGTCGGCGGCTAGAAACCGGCAAGGCCGCACTGACACAACACAGTTGAACATTGAGTTGTCCAGATTGAGGAGACTTCCGTGCCGAACCGACGCCGACGCAAGCTTTCGACAGCCATGAGCGCGGTCGCCGCCCTGGCAGTGGCGAGTCCTTGCGCATACTTCCTTGTCTACGAATCGACGGCGGGCAACAAACCGGCCGAGCACCACGACTTCAAGCAGGCGGCGGTAATGACCGACCTGCCGGGCGAGCTGATGGGCGCCTTGTCGCAGGGGCTGTCGCAATTCGGGATCAACCTGCCCCCGGTGCCCGCGCTGAGCGGGGGCGCGACCAGCACTCCGGGCCTGGCCAGCCCCGGCCTGGGCACTCCGGGCCTCGGGACTCCAGGGCTCACGAGCCCTGGTCTGACCAGTCCGGGCCTGACCAGCCCCGGCCTCACCAGCCCCGGCCTGACCAGCCCCGGTTTGACGAGCCCCAGTTTGACCAGCCCGGCTCTGACCAGCCCGGGCCTGGCGCCGACCGCGACGCCGGGTCTCACCGCGCCCGGCGCGCTGCCGACCACCCCGGGCGCCGGAGTGGCGACCCCGGGTGAGGGGCTCAACCCCGCGCTGTCCAACCCCGGGCTGACCAGCCCGGCCGGGGTCACGCCCGGGCTGACGAGCCCGACGGCTGCCGGTGAGGTGCCAATCACGGCCCCGGCCAGCCTGGACCCGGGCGCCGACGGTACCTACCCGATCCTGGGCGACCCGTCGTCCTTCGGTAACGGTTCACCGATTGGTGGTGGCACCGGCCTCGGCGGCGGCGGCGGAAGCTCCAGCAGCGGCGGCGGTGGCCTGGTCAACGACGTGATGCAGGCCGCCAACCAGCTCGGCGCCGGTCAGGCGATCGACCTGCTCAAGGGCCTGGTCATGCCGGCGATCACGCAGGGTCTGCACGGCGGGGCGGGTGCAGCCGGTGCGCTTCCGGGCGCCGCCGGTGCGCTGCCGGGTGCCGCGGGCGCCCTCCCGGGTGCCGCCGGTGCCTTGCCGGCCGCTGCCGGTGCGCTGCCGGCCGCCGCCGGTGCGCTGCCGGGTGCCGCGGGCGCCCTCCCGGGTGCCGCGGGCGCCCTGCCGGGTGCCGCCGCGGGCGCCCTGCCGGCTGCCGCCGGCGCGGCACCGGTCCTGCCACCCGTCTAGACCTTCAGGAAACCCTCCAACCAGACGGCACCGCAGATTCTTCTGCGGTGCCGTCGAATTTGGCGCAGTTTCGTCGCGCCCAGGTCGTGTCGTCTCATCATTAACATTAG
Source organism: Mycobacterium sp. E3298 (assembly GCF_001666895.1). Taxonomy (NCBI): domain Bacteria; kingdom Bacillati; phylum Actinomycetota; class Actinomycetes; order Mycobacteriales; family Mycobacteriaceae; genus Mycobacterium; species Mycobacterium sp. E3298. Next base: position 3,111 of record NZ_LZJB01000225.1, on the reverse strand, counting down.
AAACACAAGTAACATCGGCTGGTGTCTCCTAGTCGTGGGCCGACGACATTGCTCACCGCCATCGCGGCGACCGTCGTCATCGTCTCCTGGGTGGCCGACACCACGCGCGATCGCGGCACTGCCAGTCCGCCGCCGACCCACGACACCCAGCTGACCGAACAGCCGCTGGTCGGGTTGGGCGGCGGTGTCACGGTTCGCCAGATCAGCCAGGACACCCCGTTCTCTCTCGTCGCGCTCACGGGCGACCTGGCAGGCACCTCGACCAGGGTGCGGGCGCGGCGGCCGGACGGTTCGTGGGGGCCCTGGTACCAGACCGAGTACGAGACGGCGGCGCCCGACGGGGCGACGGCAGCCGGATCGCTCGAGGGGCCGCGCGGAACCGACCCGGTGTTCGTCGGCACCACCACCACCGTCGAGATCGCGGTCACGCGTCCGATGGATGCGCCGCCGACCCTGGGGGCCCCACCCGTCGGCGGGGGACCATCACCCGCGCCCCCCCGCGAGACCGATCTGGGCTACAAACCGGCGTCCCGGGAACAACCCTTCGGGCAGAACATCTCCGCCATCCTCATCTCCCCGCCGCAAGCACCGGCCAAAGCCCAGTGGACGCCACCCTCGGGCGTGCTGATGCCCGGCCAGGCCCCCGCCATCATCAGCCGGGCGGAATGGGGTGCCGACGAGTCGCTGCGTTGCGGTAGTCCGCAGTACGACAACGGCGTTCGTGCCGCCGTCGTACACCACACGGCGGGCAGCAACGACTACTCGCCGCTGGAATCGGCCGGGATCGTCAAGGCCATCTACACCTATCACAGCAAGACCTTGGGCTGGTGCGACATCGCCTACAACGCCCTGGTCGACAAGTACGGCCAGGTGTTCGAGGGCAGCGCCGGGGGGCTGACCAAAGCGGTCGAGGCCTTCCACACCGGCGGATTCAACCGCAACACCTGGGGCGTGGCGATGATCGGCAACTTCGACGACGTACCCCCCACGCCGATCCAGCTGCGCACCCTGGGCCGGCTGCTGGGCTGGCGCCTGGGCCTGGACAACGTCGACCCCAAGGGCACCGTGTCGCTGGAGTCGGCGGGTAGCCACTACACCACCTTCCCGGCCGGTTCCGTCGCGACGCTGCCCACGATCTTCACGCACCGCGACGTCGGCAACACCGATTGCCCGGGCAACGCCGCCTACGCGCTGATGGACGAAGTACGCGACGTCGCTTCGCATTTCAACGATCCGCCGGAGGAACTGATCAAGGCCCTGCAGGGCGGCGCGATCTACGACCACTGGCAGGCGATGGGCGGCATGAACAGCGTACTGGGCGCGCCCACGTCCCCCGAGGACAGCGCGGAGGGTGACGCGCGGTACGTCACCTTCGCCCGGGGCGCGATGTATTGGTCGCCGGAAACCGGCGCCCAGCCGGTCACCGGCGCGATTTACGACGCCTGGGCGTCGCTGAGCTACGAACGCGGACCGCTCGGGTTGCCGACCAGCGCCGAACTTCAAGAGCCGCTGCAGATTACGCAGAATTTCCAACACGGAACGCTGAACTACGAGCGGCTCACCGGCAACGTCACCGAGGTCGCGGAGGGGATCATCACGCCGCTCTCGACGCAATCACCGAGCGGCCCCACCGTGCCGCCCGAACACTTCTCGTTACCGGCGCACCCGTCTGCCACCTAGCCGGTCCCGGCAGTCGCTAGAGCCACCAGCGCTCGAGCACCCGCCCCACCCCGTCGTCGTTGTTGACAGCGGTGACCTCGTCGGCGGCGGCCAGCACGTCGGGATGGGCGTTGCCCATCGCCACGCCATGACCCGCCCAGCGCAGCATGGGCAAGTCGTTGGGCATGTCGCCGAACGCCAGTACCTCCTCGCTGCCGATCTGCAGGGGCCTGGCGATCTCGTCCACGCCGGTGGCCTTGCTGGTGCCCAGCGGCACGATCTCCACGAGACCGTTGTTGGTGGAGTAGGTGATATCGCCCTCGATGCCGACGTGCTTGGCCAGCTCGGCGGCCATATCGGCGCTGCGTGCCCCGCTTCGGCGGATGAGCAGCTTGATCGCGGGCGCACTGAGCAGGTCCTCGATCGACACCTCGGTGTTGTCCGGGTTCAGCCACGCGTGCTCGTAGCCCGGTGAGCTGATGAACTGGGGGGTCGCCGTGTCGTGGGCGCGTTCGCCGATTCGCTCGACGGCCAGGCCCGCGCCCGGGATGACGCGCGTCGCCAGCTCCGCAAGCTCGGCCAGCGTGTCGACGGGCAGCGTCCGCGTCGAGACCACCCGGTCCGTGGCGGGGTCGTAGACGACGGCGCCGTTGGCGCACACCGCGATTGGCGCGAAGCCCAGCGCGTCGACGACGGGGCGTATCCACCGTGGCGGCCGGCCGGTCGCCACGACGAACGTCGCGCCGGCATCGACGGCGGCGCGCACGGCATCGCGGGTACGCGGGGTGATGGTTTCGTTGTCGTCGAACAGGGTGCCGTCGACGTCGCAGGCTATTAGCGCCGGCTGGGTCACGTTGACGTCATCTGGTCAATGCACTCCGCTCTGGTCCTGTCCGGGTCGGGTCACGCCGTCCGTGCCGTATTTCTGCATCCGCGCCTGCAACTCCGACAAGCGGATCGCCCGGGAATCGTCCTGGGTGGGCGCGGCGCCGCCGAGCCGCCTCGGGACCCAGAATTCACCCTCCGGGTGGGGGTATTCCTCCTGTACCTGATACAGCAACGCATTCATCGACTGGCGCAGCGCCGCGTTGAGCTGTTCGGGCGTGCCGTGCGGCGGCAGCGGCCGGCCTGCGGCGACGGTGATCGGAACCTTGTTGCGCCACACCTTCTTTGGATGGTCCTTGGGCCAAATCCGATGGGCACCCCAGACGATCACCGGAACGATCGGCACCTGGGCGTCCAGCGCCATCCGGGCCGCACCAACGGGAACGGCGCGCTCGAGCTGGCCACGCAGCGCCTGCGGCAGGGCGAGCTCATCGGGATGCACCCCGAAGCCACGATCAGCCGCAGTTTCGAGCTGCGCGAGTTCAAGAGCGGTGCGGCCCGGATGGCGCTGGACGCCCAGGTGCCGATCGTTCCGGTGATCGTCTGGGGTGCCCATCGGATTTGGCC
>NZ_LZJB01000224.1:0-5654 GCF_001666895.1 Mycobacterium sp. E3298 | reverse complement strand
GCAGCGTTTTGCCCTTGTCCCAATCCAGGTCCGGGCGCAGCTCGATGACCTCCCGGCCGGTGGTCACGCGGAGGCCGTCGCGGCGGCCGGCTGCACGCACCGCGGCCGCCACCTCGCCGACGCGGTCGCGTCCGGCGTTGCGGTAGTGCACGGCGACACCAAAGCGCTTGTGCTCCACCGCCACTCCCGGGATGGAGCCGAGTCGCTCGCGCAGCTCGCCGGCGGCGGCCTCCAGCACCGGGATGGCCGCGGCGGCGTCGTCGTTCTGGTGGTGCGCGCCGTCGGGCGCGGTCAATTCGAACCCGTGGCTGCCGGCATACCAAATCCCGGGCACCCCAACGCGTTTCGTCACGTCGGCCAGATCACGGCCGGACAGAATCGCCACCGGGCACCCGGTCGCCAGCTGCCGCAGCGCCTCGGTGGCGCCGTCGACCGGGACGGCCGCGTCCGGGTCGTTGACGATGTCGGACAGCGTGCCGTCGAAGTCGAAGAACACCGCGGGCCGCCGCGCGGCCAGGTCGTCGAGGGCCGTCAGCGCGTCGGGCAGCTGCGACATCCGACGGTCCCCGGTGCGCACGGTGATCTGGTGCAGGTCGGCGACCACCGCGTCGGCGCCGGCGTCCCGCAGCGCGTCGCCGCGCCCCTCATCGACGCCGATGACCAACGCGAATCCGCCGGCGCGCGCGGCCGCGACGACCGAGCCGTCGGCGGTGACGACCGCGCATCGGCCGGGCCGGACCTGCAGCCGGCGGGCCGCCTCCGACGGGTCCTCGGTGTAGACGGCGGTGCCCACCCCGGCCACGCGCAACTTGCCCTCCAGGCTGGGGTCCGGCGCGTGGAACAGCACCGCGTCGTGGCGGCGCGGGTCGATGACGACCAATCCCGACTGTGGCACGACCCCACCTTCTCACGGTGGCAGGCCGGTCGGGGAGTGGGTCAGTGCCGGGCTTGCCCCGGCGCGGGCGGGCGGGCACCCGGCGGGCGACCGGGGAAGGCGCGCGGCGCCCGCCTGCGGCGGCGATCGCCGAACAGCAACACCGAATCCTGGCTGAGCGCCACGAGCCGCGCCATGCCCAGTTCGATTCCGGCGGCCAATTGCTTGACGTCGAACGCGGCGCCGGGTTCGGCGGTGATGCCGAATACCAGTTCGTCGCCGTAACTCAGCACCGCGACCCCGGTGCTCAACTGGACGGCGGTCGGGGGGATGGGCAGCAGGCGCTCCATCGTCTGTCCCATCAGGCGCAGCCGGTGGCGGGGCCCGGGCACGTTGGTGCCCAGCGTCACGATGGCGCGCTGCGGGATCCGGGACAGCAGCGCAACGACGCCGTCCCGCACGAGCGTCGGCAAGGAGTTGAGTGCCGACTCGATGATGCCGCCGGATTGGGTTGTATCCGCTGCCTTTTCGTTCCATCGGGTCTGCACGGTGCGCAAGCGCTGGACCGGGTCGTCGTCCTCGACCGGCAGGTACGGCGACCGGACCGGCGTCGGCGCCAGGGCGGGCAGCGAGTCGGCCCGTGGCTCCTCACCGCGACCGAGCAGGACCGTCCGGAAGCCCTCGGTGGCGGCGGCCAGCGCGACGTCGTTGACGGTCACCCCGAACCTGCGGCAGACGCGGTCGACGTCGGCGATCGGGACCCGCACCGTGGCGTAGCGCCGGGGCGTTGCGGCGCGATCGGGCGACTGCAGCGCGGGCCAGAGCGCGCCGACGACGGCGCCGGTCGCGGTCCAGGACGCCCGCCACAGCGCATCGGCCCAGCCGGTTCGCCGCACCGGCGGTTGCGAAACCGGTTCGGCCGCAGGGGCATTGGCGAAGGCGCTCTCGTCGGCGTCGTCGCAAAGCCTGGTGAGCAGGTGTGCGGGCGATTTGCCGTCCAGCAGCCGGGGATGGGCTTTCATCAGGATCGCCCATCGGTTGCCCTTGAGGCCCTCGATCACCCAGCACTCCCACTGTGGGCGGTCCGGGCTCAGCGGCCGTTCGAGGGCGTGGGCGATGGCCCGGGACAGCTCGGTGTCGTCACCCGGTCGGTTGATCGCCACCCGGCGCACGTGCTGGGCGAGGTCGAAGTCCCGGCAGTCGACCCAGCCCGGGTGCGTCGGGTGCGGCCGCAGCACCTGCGTGCAGCGGGGAATCGATCGAATGCGTTCCGCCAGAAGGGCTTGGAGGCGCTGATGGTCGGGTGCGCCGTCGACGATGGCCACCGCGCCGATCGCCAGGCCGGCGTGCTGGTCGGGGTGGTGGGTCTTCAGGAAAGCCGTATCCAGTGCCCTCACCTGCGCCATGCTCGCCCCCGCCTCATTTTCGCCCTGATACCAGTGTCTGTCGGTCCTTGTTGCCCGCGGTAGGCCCGCGGCGTTAAGAGCGTGTTTAGGAGTTGAAGATCGGTTTAACAACGGTTGTCCTGCACCGGAGGTAATTCGAACAAACTTTCGATATGCTTTCAGGTGTGGGCTGGTTTAATGGCCCGCCGAGCTGGGCGGAAATGGAGCGGGTGCTCGACAGCAAACCGCGCCATGCCGGCGTGCCGGTGGTGCCCGGGGAGGACGCCCCCCTCTCGCCCAAGCGCGGAACGTACCGGCCGCCGGCCGGCGCCCGGGCGGCTCGCTCGTCCGTCCCCTATGCCGAGCTGCACGCGCATTCGGCGTTTAGCTTCCTCGACGGTGCCAGCACGCCGGAGGAGCTGGTCGAGGAGGCTTCCCGGCTGGGGCTGCGCGCGCTGGCGCTCACCGACCACGACGGGCTGTACGGGGCGGTGCGGTTTGCCGAGGCGGCCGCCGAGCTCGAGCTGCGCACCGTGTTCGGCGCCGAACTGTCGCTGGGGCCGGGCGCGCGCACCGAGACGCCGGATCCGCCGGGCCCGCACCTGCTGGTGCTGGCCCGCGGCCCGGAAGGTTACCGGCGGCTGTCGCGGCAGCTGGCCGCGGCGCACCTGGCCGGCGGCGAGAAGGGCAAGCCGCGCTACGACTTCGACGCGCTGACCGAGGCCGCAGGGGGGCACTGGCACATCCTGACCGGATGCCGCAAAGGCCATGTCCGCCAAGCGTTGTCACAAGGGCCGGAGGCCGCGGAGCGGGCGCTGGCCGACCTGGTGGACCGGTTCGGTGCGGACCGGGTCAGCATCGAGCTGACCCACCACGGCCACCCGCTCGACGACGAGCGCAACGCGGTGCTGGCCGGGCTGGCGCCCCGCTTCGGCCTCGGCGTCGTCGCCACCACCGGCGCGCATTTCGCGGGTCCGCCGCGGCGCCGGTTGGCCATGGCCATGGGCGCCATCCGGGCGCGGCAGTCCCTGGACACCGCCGCCGGATGGCTGGCCCCGCTGGGCGGTTCGCACCTGCGGTCCGGCGAGGAGATGGCCCGGCTGTTCGGGCAGCGGCCCGACGCGGTGACCGCCGCCGCCGAGCTCGGCGAGCAATGCGCGTTCGGGCTGGCGCTGATCGCCCCGCAGCTGCCGCCCTTCGACGTGCCCGCCGGGCACACCGAGGACAGCTGGCTGCGGCAGCTGACCATGGCGGGGGCACGCGACCGCTACGGGCCGGCCGACACCGCGCCGCGCGCGTACGCGCAAATCGAGCATGAGCTGAAAGTCATTGAGCGGCTCACTTTTCCGGGCTACTTCCTGGTGGTGCACGACATCGCCCGGTTCTGCCGGGAGAACAACATCCTGTGTCAGGGCAGGGGATCGGCAGCCAACTCCGCGGTCTGTTATGCCCTCGGTGTCACCGCGGTGGACCCGGTGGCCAACGAGCTGCTGTTCGAGCGGTTTTTGTCGCCCGCCCGCGACGGGCCACCCGACATCGACATGGACATCGAGTCCGACCAGCGCGAGAAGGTCATTCAGTACGTCTACGACAAATACGGCCGCGACTACGCCGCTCAGGTCGCCAACGTCATCACCTACCGGGGCCGGATCGCGGTGCGCGACATGGCCCGCGCGCTGGGCTTCTCCCAGGGTCAGCAGGACGCGTGGAGCAAGCAGATCAGCCACTGGAACGGGCTCGCCGATTCGCCCGACGTCGAGGGCATCCCCGAGCAGGTGGTCGATCTGGCGAACCAGATCCGGAACCTGCCGCGGCACATGGGCATTCACTCCGGTGGCATGGTGATCTGCGACCGCCCGATCGCCGACGTCTGCCCGGTGGAGTGGGCACGCATGGAGAACCGCAGCGTGTTGCAGTGGGACAAGGACGACTGCGCGGCAATCGGTTTGGTGAAGTTCGACCTGCTCGGGCTGGGCATGCTCTCGGCGCTGCACTACGCCATCGACCTGGTGGCCGAGCACAAGGGCATCGAGGTGGACCTGGCCCGGCTCGACCTCTCCGAGCCGGCGGTGTACGAGATGCTGGCCCGCGCCGATTCCGTCGGCGTGTTCCAGGTGGAGTCACGCGCGCAGATGGCCACGTTGCCCAGGCTCAAGCCGCGGATCTTCTACGACCTGGTGGTGGAGGTCGCGCTGATCCGCCCCGGGCCCATCCAGGGCGGCTCGGTGCACCCCTACATCCGGCGGCGCAACGGGCTGGACCCGGTGGTCTACGACCACCCGTCGATGGAGCCCGCCCTGCGAAAGACGCTGGGGGTGCCACTGTTTCAGGAGCAGCTGATGCAGCTGGCGGTCGACTGCGCCGGCTTCTCCGCCGCCGAGGCCGACCAGTTGCGCCGAGCGATGGGCTCCAAGCGCTCGACCGAGCGCATGCGCCGGCTGCGCGGCCGGTTCTACGAGGGCATGCGTGCGCTGCACGGCGCGCCCGACGAGGTGATCGACCGGACCTACGAAAAGCTGGAGGCGTTCGCCAATTTCGGCTTCCCGGAAAGCCACGCGCTGTCCTTCGCGTCGCTGGTGTTCTATTCGTCGTGGTTCAAGCTGCACCACCCGGCTGCGTTCTGCGCGGCGCTGCTGCGCGCGCAGCCGATGGGCTTCTATTCGCCGCAGTCGCTGGTGGCCGACGCGCGCCGGCACGGCGTGGCCGTGCACGGCCCGGACGTCAACGCCAGCCTGGCCCACGCCACCCTCGAGAACGCGGGCACCGAGGTCCGCCTCGGGCTGGGCGCGGTGCGCCACATCGGTGACGACCTCGCCGAGCGGCTGGTCGGCGAACGAAAAGCCAACGGCCCGTTCGCTTCTCTGCTGGACCTGACCACCCGGCTACCGCTGTCGGTGCCGCAGACAGAGGCGCTGGCGACGGCCGGGGCGCTCGGCTGCTTTGCCATGTCGCGGCGCGAGGCGCTGTGGGCGGCCGGGGCGGCCGCCACCCAACGCCCGGACCGCCTGCCCGGCGTCGGCTCGTCGTCGCATGTCCCCGCGCTGCCCGGGATGAGCGAACTGGAGCTGGCCGCCGCCGACGTGTGGGTCACCGGAGTCTCCCCGGACAGCTATCCGACGCAGTTCCTGCGGGCGGACCTGGACGCGATGGGCGTGGTGCCCGCCGAGAAGCTGCTCGGCGTGCCCGACGGCGACCGCGTGCTGATCGCCGGCGCGGTGACCCACCGGCAGCGGCCCGGTACGGCACAGGGGGTGACGTTTCTCAACCTCGAGGACGAGACCGGGATGGTCAACGTGCTGTGCACGCCGGCGGTGTGGGCGCGGCACCGCAAACTGGCCAACTCCGCGCCGGCGATGCTGGTGCGCGGCCAGGTCCAAAACGCCAGCGGCGCAGTC
>NZ_LZJB01000223.1:0-3120 GCF_001666895.1 Mycobacterium sp. E3298 | reverse complement strand
CGCACTGCTTTTCGCCGTGGCCGCTATCGCGTCGTTTCCAATCGACGCCATCAGCGACCGCGGCACGCGCATGCGGGTCCACGCGACGGGCGTGGGCGCGCCCTTCTCGGACAGCACCGTGACCACGGCCTCCCCGATACCCAGCGACGTCAGCGCCGATTCCAGGTCGTAGACATCGGTTTTCGGATACGTCCGCACGGTCTTGCTCAGCGCCTGTTGATCGTCGGGGGTGAACGCCCGCAGCGCGTGCTGGATCCGGGCGCCGAGCTGGGAGAGCACATCGTTGGGCAGGTCGGTGGGCAGTTGCGTGCAGAAGAACACCCCGACGCCCTTGGAGCGGATCAGCTTGACGGTCTGCTCGACCTGCTCGAGGAACGCCTTGGAGGCGTCCGCGAACAACAGGTGCGCCTCGTCGAAAAAGAAGACCAGCTTGGGCTTGTCGATGTCGCCGACCTCGGGCAGCACCGCGAACAAGTCGGCGAGCACCCACATCAGAAACGTGGAGAAGATGACCGGGCGTAGCGACTGACCGCTGAACTCGAGCAGCGAGATGATGCCGTGACCCTGGTCGTCGACGCGCAGCAAGTCCTGAGGATCGAGCTTCGGCTCGCCGAAAAACGTGTCGCCGCCCTCGCCGGCGAGGTTGACCAGCGCCCGCAGGATGACGCCCGCCGTCGTCGGTGAAACGCCGCCCAGGTCTTTCAGGTCGGCCTTGCCCTCGTCGCTCGCCAGGTGGCTGATCACGCCACGCAGATCACCCAGGGTGACCAGCCGACGGTTCGCCTGCTGGGCCCAGTGAAAGATCAGCCCCAGCGTCGACTCTTGAGTGGCGTTGAGCCCCAACACTTTCGACAGCAGAACCGGACCGAAGCTGGCAACCGTCGCGCGGACCGGCACGCCCAGTCCCCCGGTGCCCAGCGACAAGAACTCCACCGGGAAGCCGGTCGCCGCCCAGTCGTCGCCCGTGTCTTTGGCGCGCGCGGCGGTCTTGTCGTTGGCCTCCCCCGGCCGGGCCAGACCCGACAGGTCGCCCTTGACGTCGGCCATCATCACCGCAACGCCCGCCGCACTGAGTTGTTCGGCGATCAGCTGAAGTGTCTTGGTCTTCCCCGTTCCGGTCGCACCGGCCACCAGGCCGTGCCGGTTGATCGTGGCCAGGGGGATGCGAATCTGCGCCGTCGGGTCGACGGCGCCGTCGACGACGACCGTGCCCAATTCGAGTGCCTGCCCGTCGACGGCGTACCCGTTGGCGATCCGGCGCGCGGGTGTTTCCGCGGATTCGGTGCTCATCGTGGTGCCCCCGTTCCCAGTGCTTCGGCAGGTGGTCCGGCAACGCTCACACTACTTCTCCGGCGCAATTAGGGGCGATGGCCGGCGCGGGCGGCGCGGGAGCCTAGTCTGAGCGCTGTGCGAGACGAGTTGGTGTGGATCGACTGCGAGATGACGGGGCTGGACCTCGGCTCCGACAAGTTGATCGAAATCGCGGCCCTGGTCACCGACGCCGATTTGAACATCCTGGGCGACGGCGTCGACGTGGTTATCCACGCCGACGACGAAGCGTTGTCGTCGATGATCGACGTGGTCACCGAAATGCACACGCGTTCAGGGCTGATCGACGAGGTGCGGGCGTCGACCGTCGACCTGGCTACCGCCGAGGCGATGGTGCTCGACTACGTCGGCAAGCATGTCAAGCAACCCAAGACGGCGCCGTTGGCGGGCAATTCCATCGCCACCGACCGTGCGTTCATCGCCCGCGACATGCCCGCGCTGGATTCGTTCCTGCATTACCGGATGATCGACGTGAGCTCGATCAAGGAGCTCTGCCGGCGCTGGTATCCGCGGATCTATTTCGGCCAGCCGGTCAAGGGGCTCGCGCACCGCGCGCTGGCCGACATTCACGAATCGATCCGCGAGTTGCGGTTCTACCGCCGGACGGCGTTCGTCTCCCCGCCGGGACCTTCTACCAGCGAGATCGAGGCCGTAGTCGCCGAACTGGAGGGCGACGGCGGCACCCCGAACGAAATCGATTCGGCCACCGAGCCACCGACCGGCTAGTATCGACGTCGCCGCTCGAAGGCCTCGAGGCCGCCGGCGGCGATGGTGGCTGTAGTTCAGCTGGTAGAGCACCAGGTTGTGATCCTGGATGTCGCGGGTTCGAGCCCCGTCAGCCACCCCAATCGGCCGGAGGCCCGTGTTGCTTCCTGACCGCCGGGTCGTTGCGGCCCCCGGCACGCGATTGCACCCTGAACGGGAGGGACAGCGCGCCGTGCCGCCGAACCGCCAATTGCTCCCCCTGAACGCGGCCATCATGGGTTGCGCTGTCCTGCTCGCGGGCTGCGGGGGGTCGAACCACACGGCGACCACCGTCACGTCGACGGTGCCGGCAGCGACCAAGACGGTGACCGTGACCGCCGTGCCGCCGCCCCCGCCGGGACCGAAGACGACCATCGAGTCGGACGGCACGTTCATCGTCGGCAGCGACATCGCACCGGGCACCTATCGCAGCGCCGGGAAATACGGGTGCTATTGGGCGCGTCTGCGCAGCCTGGACACCAATGACATCATCGACAACAACGTCAACGACGGCCCGCAGGTGGTGCAGATCCTGCCCACCGACCGCGCGTTCATGACCAGAAACTGTGCGGCCTGGCACAAGGTCGACTGAACCGCACGTCAGGTGTTGGCGTTGCCCGCTTTCCACTGCGGCCAGGGAATGTTCCAGTCGCCCAACCCCTCGGTGCCGGGCAGCGTCGGCCCCACAGTGTTGATGACCTCGACAATGTCGCCGGTCTTGCTGTGGTCATAGAACCACTCGGCGTTGCTGGGGCTCACGTTCAGGCACCCGTGGCTGGTGTTGGTGTGCCCCTGGGCGCCGACCGACCAGGGCGCGGAATGCACGAAGACGCCGCTATAGGACATCTGGGTGGCCCAGTCCACTTCGGTGCGATATCCGTTGGGCGAGTTGACCGGAACACCGTAGGTCGACGAGTCCATGATGATGTGCTTGAACCGGCCGCCGATGATGTAGAAGCCGTTGTCCGTCGGCGTGCTGTCCTTGCCCATCGACGTCGGCATCGTCTTGACCACCTCACCGTTGACGCGCACGGTCACCGTCTTGGT
>NZ_LZJB01000222.1:0-1164 GCF_001666895.1 Mycobacterium sp. E3298 | reverse complement strand
ATCGGCACGAAGGCCAGCAGCAGCGCCCACCACCAGTGCCGCCACCGCGCGGGCAGCCACGGCCCCGAGACGGTCAGCACCGCCGCCAGCATGCCGATCCAGCGCGGGTCGTCGAGGAACTGGCCCAGCACGGTCTGCAGCCGCTCGGAGAGGTCGAAGTGCCAGCGGGGCGCCGAAAACCCGTTGCCGCCGATCGACAGCGGTAGCGCCGCGAGCACCGCGGCGGCCGCGTACGCCCCGAGCAGCTTCCACTGCCGGCCGACGACCAGGCCGATCAGGATCATGAACGGCAGGGCCAGGATCGCCACGCCGTACGCGAGGTACACCAAATCGGACTGCCGCGGGGAGAGCACGCCGACGATCTGCGAGATCGACTTCTCCAGCGCGTCCCACTGGGGCCGGGTGATCAGCGAACTCGTGATCACCACGGCGAGGAAGGTCGCGCTCGCCGCGAGCCGCAGGATGTCGTTGGTGCGGCGGGTCAGCGGCTGCAGCAAGCTGCCGGAAACGATGACCTCGCGCCCGTCGACTCGCATGGTGTAACGATCCTTCGGATCCGTTCGGCGCCGCAAACAATTGCCGCTTGCCGGCTCGCCGACAACTTAACCGGATAGCCGGTTACGCGATAGCTCCCACCCATCCGGCGCGCGTACGGTCGAGTATGTAGGCGAACTATCGATTCGAGGGGATGCGCGTGGCCAGGACCGAGAACGACAGCTGGGAGATCACCGAGAGCGTGGGGGCCACCGCACTGGGCGTGGCGTCGGCGCGCGCCGCGGAGACGCGAAGCGACAACCCGTTGATCCGGGACCCGTTCGCGCAGGTCTTCCTCGACGCCGCCGGCGACGGGGTGTGGAACTGGCATTCGGCACCGCAGCTACCGGACGAACTCATCGAGGCCGAACCCGAATTGCCGCTGCAGATGCAGGCGATGGTCGGCTACATGGCCTCGCGGACGGCGTTTTTCGACGAGTTCTTCCTCGCCGCGACGCGCGCCGGCATTCGTCAGGCGGTGATCCTGGCCGCGGGCCTGGACGCGCGGGCGTGGCGGCTGTCCTGGCCGGACGGCACGACGACCTACGAGCTGGATCAGCCCCGGGTGCTGGACTTCAAATTGTCGACGCTGACCGAACACGGGGCAGAGCCCGCGTGCAACCGGGTCGC
>NZ_LZJB01000221.1:0-20374 GCF_001666895.1 Mycobacterium sp. E3298 | reverse complement strand
TGGGAGAACATGAAGTACCTGGAGAAGCCGAACCTGGCTCCCGAAGAGGCGCACGACTATGCGGCCCTTCGCCGGTGTGCGCCCCGGCGACCGCCGGCCCCCCGCCGCGGTTCAATGCCGCCCGGAGTGAATCATCTTGCAGCACAACGCTGGGCGCGGCGTCCAGCGCGTCGGCAACCTCGTCGACCCTGGGCCGCCGCTCGGCATCCGTGAGGATCACCTTGGCCTGCGACAACCGCAGGGCGTGCAGCAGGAAGTCTGCCTTGTTGGCGGCGTTGACGGCCGCGCTCACCGCGCCGAGGCGCGCCGCACCCAGCCAGAAGTACACCCACTCCGGGCACGTTGCGGTGAACAGCGCCACGCAGTCACGCGGGCCAACGCCGAAGTCCGCGAGCATGTTCGCCGCGGCGCAGGACCGCTGCCGCATCTGCTCGAAGGTCACCTCGACGCCGGCGATCGACATCATCACCCGGTCGGGATATTGCTCGGCGCGCCGGTCGAGCACCGCCGGCACGGTGAAATCGTCGACGCCGAAATCGGAGGGCCCTAACGGCGCGCTCCGGTCGGGGTGCATCGGCTCGCCGATTAGGCTTTCGCGGCCGCCGGATCGGGCTCACCGGCTGCGGTGTAACCGAAGTCGGACGGCGAGGCCTCGGTGCCGGGGCGCACACCGGGGCGGGGGAGGTGGGATGCCTGTTCTTCACGTCGGGCACCACCGGCCCGTCCAAAGCGGTTGCCACGACATGGCATTACCTGTTCACCGTGGCCGCGACCGTCGCGTCGGCCTGGGAACTGCGGGACGGGGAGGTGCTCTGGACGGCGATGCCGCTGTTTCACCTGAGCGCGGCTCCCAGCGTGTTGGCGCCGATGCTGTTCGGCGCGACGACCGTGCTGGCCCAGGCGTTTCACCCCGGCCAGGTGTGGGACGACATCCGTGCCCGCGGCGCCATCGGCTTCGCCGGCGCCGGTGCCATGGTGTCGATGCTGCACAACCTGCCCGCGGACCCCCGGGACGCGCAGCTGCCACTGCGATTCATCTCCGCGGCTCCGATCGACGCCAAGGCGTATCGCGACATCGAAAACCGTTACGGCTGCCGGATTGTCACGATGTACGGGATGACCGAGGCGTTCCCGATCGCCGTCAAGGCCCTGGCCGACGAGGGGGTGCCCGGGACGTCGGGGCGGCCGAATCCGAACTTCGACGTACGCATCGTCGACGAAGCCGGCGACCCGCTGTCCGCCGGTGCGGTCGGGGAGATCGCCTGCCGGGCCCGGTACCCGGGTGTGATGAGCGAAGGCTATGTCGGCGAAGGCTCACGGGTGGTTCCACACCAGGAATGGTTTCGCACCGGCGACCTCGGCCGGCTCGACACCGAAGGCAACCTGACCTACGTCGACCGCCGCAAGGATTCGTTGCGCCGGCGGGGAGAGAACGTTTCCTCGGTCGAAGTGGAGGCCGTCGTCATGAGCCATCCCGCCGTGGCCGAAGCGGCCGCGGTCGGGGTGCCCAGCTCGTTGGGCGAGGACGACATCCTGCTGGTGGTGACGTTGCGGCCCGGGACCACAGTCGATTACACCGAGCTGCTCGATTTCTGCGCGGCCCGGATGCCGTACTTCTGCGTGCCGCGATTCGTGGAGACCGTCCGCGAACTTCCGAAGAACGTCATCGGGCGGATACGCAAAGACCTGTTACGCGAGCGGGGGGTGACTCAGGAGGCGTGGGATCGTGAAGCTCAGGGCTATATCGTTAGCCGGTAGGTTACGTTAATGTTACGTAATCGTCGGAAAGTTACTTTAATGTTACGTGCGTCCGTTCGTTGGCAGTCGTTTCCCGGGAGAGTCTGGAGACCGCAATGACCATGTCCTATCAGGAACAGCAAATGCTGCAGGCCGCCACGGGTCGAGCCGCCATCCTCAACCTGAACGCCCGGCACAACCGGGCCTACTCCGACGGCGACCGCGAGCGCTGGATCGCCACGTTCCGCCACTCCGGCGCGACCTACCACCGCGACGGCGACACGTTCGACGACCTGCGTGCGGCGTTCGACGGCGGTGACGGACAACGGCTTGTCACCCTCGACCACGAAATCCGCGTCGACGGGGTCAACGCGACACAGCATTGTGTCGCCGTGCTTTTCGCCGCCATGTACGGCGACACCACGTTGCGGGCCACCGGGATCTTCCGGGACACGCTGATCTATGAGCGTGGCGGCTGGTACTTCACTTCCCGCACGCTGCAATGGGATTCGGTTCCCAGCAGGCACCCGCTCGTTATGTGAGCGGCGTGGATCTGAGTTACGAGCTGGCCTTCGGCACCTACGAAGACGCGCTGCGGATGGTCGGCGCGGCCAGCGAGCCCCGCACCGCGGCCACGGCGGTCAGCGGCGCGCGCATCCAGTTGTTCGCGGCGATGGTCCACGACCGCAATCGTTCTTATTGGGACGCCGACTTCGCGAACCGGACGTGGGGCGGGCTGCCGGCACCCCCAGCGATGTTGATGGGGTGGCTGATCCCCCCGCCGTGGCTGCCACAGGGCAGGCCGCCGGCGGCGTCCCTGGTCCTGCGGGTGCCGTTGCCCGGCACCACCTTCATCAACGCGGCCAACGACGTCGAGTTCCTGGAGCCCATCGTCGAAGGTGACGTGCTCACCGTCGTCGAGGAGCTGGTGTCGGTGTCGCCGGAGAAGCGGACGCGGCTGGGTGTCGGCCATTTCGTCGAGACGCTGGAGACCTATCGCCGCCAGGACCAGACGGTGGTGGCCACCTGCCGCAACACGTTGTTTCGGTTCACCCCGGGGGGATCGCCGTGAGCGGCGACGGCCTGGACTTCGACGCGATCACCGTTCCGGCAGACCTGCCCGAGGTGGTCGACCACATCAGCTACCAGCGAGTGGTCGAGAACGCCGGAGCGACGTGGGACTACTTCCCGGGCCACTTTGACCCGGAATATGCGCGGCGCCAGGGCAATCCGACAATCTACGTCAACACGATGCACCTCGCCGGCTTCGCCGACCGTGTCGCGACCGACTGGGCGGGCCCGAGCAGCCGCGTGGTGCGGCGCTCCTTGCGGCTGACGGGTTCGGTCTACGCCGGCGACACCATGATCGGTCGGGCACGCGCGGTGGCCAAGCGTCGCGACGACTCCGTGGACCCGCCCCGCTGTCTCGTGGACATCGAGATCCAGGTGACCAATCAGCACGGCGCGCTGTGCTGCCCGGTCGAGCTCACCCTGCAGCTGCCCGCCAGTGGCCGATGACGACGTAGCACCGCCGGGCCGCGACCCGTCATGGCGGCCGGGGACGGCGTAGCGATGGCCGCGACCATGGGACGGGTCCGGATTGTGATATCACCGGTGATATCACAAATGGCAATCGCCATATGCCCCGATCACGGGCAGGGGCACTGACGGCGGGTTATAGCGGCGGCAGCGGCCCCTTGCACACCAACGTCTGCAGCTCGACGTATTCGTCGAGCCCCTCCGGTCCGAACTCGCGTCCGATGCCCGATTGCTTGAAGCCGCCGAAGGGGGCGCCGATGTCGAGCGTGTACATGTTGATGCCGTACGTGCCGGTGCGCACCCCCGCCGCAATCTCCATGCCGTGTGCGATGTCGGAGGTCCACACGGAACCGGCCAAACCGTAGTCGGTCTCGTTGGCGATGCGTATCGCGTCGTCCTCATCGCGGTAGCGCAGCACGGTCAACACCGGGCCGAAGATCTCCTCCCGGGCGATGCGCATGTCGTTGGTGGCGTCGGCGAAGAGCGTCGGCCGCACGTACCAGCCGCGGTCCGACGGGCTGTCCTGGCCGCCGAGGACCACGCGGGCCCCCTCGGCCTGACCCGACTTGATGTAGTCCTGGACGCGGCGTTGTTGCCGTTGCGCGACAAGGGGTCCGATGTCGGTGGTGTCATCGGCCGGATCGCCGACCTGCAGGGCCGACATCATGTCGGCGAGCGCGTCGACGACCTCGTCGTGTCGCCGGTCGCTGACCAGGATGCGGGTCTGGGCGACGCAGGCCTGGCCATTGTTCATCAGGCCCGCGGTTTTCAATCCGGCGACGGTCTTGCCGATGTCGGCGTCGTCGAGAATGATCGCCGCGGATTTACCGCCCAATTCCAGGCTCACCCGCTTGAGTTGTTCGCCGCACAGAGCGGCGATGCGGCGGCCGACGGCGCTCGACCCGGTGAACGCGATCTTGTCCACACCCGGATGACGCACCAGCGCCTCGCCGATCTCGGGGCCGCCGGGCAACACCGAGACCACCCCTTCGGGCAGGTCCAGCTGCTCGATCATCTCCGCCAACCACAAAGCGTCCAGGGGAGTTTCGGGCGCGGGTTTGATGATGACGGTGCACCCGGCGATCAGCGCCGGGATCAGTTTGGGCATGATCAGGAACTGCGGCACGTTCCACGGGACGATCGCGCCGACCACCCCGACCGGGGCCCTGCGCAGGTGCACTTCGCCGAGCACGCCCTGGCGCCGTTCCTCCCACGGGAAGTCGCGCGCGGCGGCCAGCGCCAGATGGATGAGCGTCGCCGCAGCCGCCCCCTGGCCCATCCGGCTGAAGCTGCGCGGGGAGCCCATCTCGTCGGTGATCAGGTCGGCCATCTCCTCAATGTGGCCGCCGTAGATGGTGGCGAGCTGCTCGACCTTGGCCATCCGCTCGGCGTGGGACATCCGCGGCCACGGGCCGTGGTCGAAGGCGCGGCGCGCGGCGGCGACGGCCGCTTCGACGTCCTCCGGCCCGGCCACCTGGACGTGTCCGACCGGCTCTTCCGAGTGCGGGGAGATGACGGCGAGCTGTTGGGGATTGGCGGGCTTACGCCACTGCCCCCCGATGAAGAGTTCGCTGTAGGACCGGTGGTCGGCAATTGCTGTCATCGGGCACTTCCTCGACGGGTTGGGCGCGCGCACATGGCGCAGTGACCGTGATTTCGCTATTGACGCTAACATAGCGAAAAAAGCAGCGAGGCCCCATATGACCAGCGATTGGCGCAGTTACCCGTTCCAGTTGGTGCCCGGCGACAGCCAGCTGGACTTTCCCGCCGCCGAGGGCGAACACCCGGACCAGGAATCGGACACCTGGTTCATCGCCGGGCAGCTCGATGCCGCCGAGGACGACCGATCGTTTGCCTTCCTGACCATCTTCAACAAGAACCGTCCCGGCGGGACCGTGGTCGCGGACTTCTACACGCTGGCGCTGTTCGATCTCGACACCGGTGACTACGGCACCTACACGGACTACGACATGCCGCCCGCCAACATGAAGCCCGGTGCGCAGCGCAAGCTCAGCCTGGCGCCGGGTTATCTGGACATCCATTACTCCAGCGGGGCCGGCACCGCGTCGTGGACCACGTGTCGCGACGCCGACGGAGAGCTGCTGCCCTACACGTATCGCGTCAGCCTGGTCGGCGAGGATCAGTCGGGTCGTCCGATGCGCCTGGACTTAGCCGTAACGCCAACGCGCGCACCGACACCGGTGGGCGCCTCGACATACAACGGGAAGATCTGCTGCTTCGGTCAAACCGAGACCTACTCGTACTTCCAGACCGGCATGGCGATGACCGGCACGCTGCGTTGGGGCGATGTCGTCGAACAGGTTTCCGGCAGCAGCGGTCACATCGACCGGCAGTGGTTCCCGAAGTACGCGGGCGGCGGCGGGACCGGGGGAGACCCGCGGGCCCGGTCCCACGAATGGCGCACCATCAACTTCGACAACGGCGTGGACCTGAGCATCTGGCGGCAGTTTGATCGCACGAACGCCAATGCGCTGCAGCCGTTTACCGGCGTGACGATGAGTCATCCCGACCCGGCCATCCCGCCGGAGTGCGCCGAAGACGTCGAGGTGACGGTCAGCAGCTATGTGCGATGGCCGGAGGCGGTGCAGCCGTTGGTGCGGCCGCATGCGGCCGCCCGATATATGCCGGATCGCCACCGGATCACTTGCCGCACCATGCAACTCGACATCGTCGGGGAACCACTGGTGCCCGCGCCCGCGCACGGCCTGCCCATCGAATACATGGAGGGCCCGTACCGCTACAGGGGGACGCTGTGGGGCACGCCCGTGACCGGTTTCGCGTTCAACGAGCGCTCCCTGGCCCTGTATCGGGACTGGGAGCTGGTCGAGGTGCTGGCCACCACCGTCGCGAACCTCGAACCCGCCGACCGGGACCTGCAGACGGCCGCGGGCCTGCTGGTGCAGCTGTTGGCCCGGGGACGCCGACAGGAAGCGGTCGGGCTGTTGACCACGGTGCGCGCCGCCCAAAGCGACGAGTTGGCAACGCTATTGGATGACCTCGTGGCGGCGCTGACCGTCGACGATTGAGGGAGCCGCATCGAGACTGAAACCACGCACACGTTCTGCGGCATGTCGTCTGCGTGGTTTAGGTGTCGCAAACCTCGGCGAGCGCCCGGTCCCAGGCGATGTGACGATGTTGCAGCCCGGGTTCGTTGCGGCCGAACAGCAAGTGGTCGCGAACGCCCGAATCGAGGTTGGCCTGCAGGCCCTCGACGAGGCGGTAGTCCTCGTCGCGCACGGTGGCGTGGGCGTACTCGAAGACCGCCTGCGCGCCAGCCGCCACCGATTCATCGGTCAGATCCAGCGGTGTCGAATTCTGGTGCACGGTGACCGATTTCCCCGGTCGATCGCCGGGGTAGATCCGGAACAGCTCGCCGTTGGCGATGGTGACCGACAGCACGATGTTGGGGAACAGCGCGTAGATGACGACCATGTTCTGGAACGGATCCCACTGATCTTCGGGGACCTCGTCCAGCCCCAGGATCGTGTTGAGCGGGAAGATCAACCGGTGGTGCGGACCGAACGAATCGAAGACCGTGCAGTTACTGCGGGCGATCGTGGCGAAGGTCTGCTGGTGGACGGTGGCGAAATGGTAGTTCTCCGAGAAGGTGTCGACCGCGAGCTTCCAATTGATCGGGCAGTCGAGCACCTTCTCGCCCAGCGGCGACCACCGCCCGATGCCCCACGAATCGAGCTCGGAGGCAAGCGGGCCGAGGTGTGCGGCGACGTCCAGTGGAGAGCCGGGATCCATTGCGATCCAGAGGAATCCGGCGAACTCGGCAGCCGGGAGTTCGGTCAGGCCGTCGACTTTGACGCTGATGTCCGGGAACCCTTCCCGACCCGGCAGGCCGACCAAGCGCCCGGTGTTGTCGTAGGTCCACGCGTGGTACGGGCAGGTGAATCGCTTTGCGCTGCCGCATCCCGTCGCCACTTGCGACTGGCGGTGCAGGCAGACGTTGTTGAACGCCTTGACCGATCCGTCGGCCGTGCGGGTCAACAAGATGGACCGGCCCATCACCGTCTTGGTGCAATACGCGCCGGGGGAGGGTAACTCCGAGGCATAGCCGACCAACTGGGGGCTGGCCATCACCAGGGCGCGGTCCTGGACGTGGCGCTCGGTCGACGTGTATGCCCGCGCCTCGACCCGGTGCTCCTGCGGGGCGAGATCGGTGGTCCTGTCGCGCGCCAACTTCAAGGCGCGGCGGGTGAGGTCGATCAGCTGGTCGCGTTCCATCTGATCAGTACAGACCTTGCCACAGTTGTAAGGTCAAGGGGTGGCTGAGCAGTTGCTGATCGGCGACGTCACGGCCCTGACCGGGATCGCTTCCGGTCGCATCCGCCACTACGAGAAAATCGGCCTGCTGCGCGCCGAGCATCTGTCCAACGGCTACCGGGTCTTCGACGTCGAGCAGGTGCTCGACCTGTTGCGCATCGATTTGATGAGGAGTCTCGGCGTCAGCATCAACGACATCCAGCGGCTGATCGCGGGTGGGCGCACCACGTTGGCGGGTGTGCTCGATGAGCACCGCACGTTGTTGATGCGTCAGCGCGACCGGCTGGACCAGCTGATCGCGGCCATCGATCGCTCCCGTGCCGCCACCGATTGTCCCGCCGAAGACGTCAACGAGGACATCCTGCGCAGGCTCGCGACCACCCACCGCGACAGCATCGGGGTCATCGGGCGGCTCAGCGCGCCGCTGTCCGAGCCCGTCGCCGCCATGTACGCAGACCTGTTCGAGGAGTGGGACCTGCCGGTTCCGGTGCTCTTCGGGCAGATGGTCCTGCCGGCGGCGGCCAGCACCCTGCTGGCGAAACTGGCCGAGACGCCGGGGCGCCAGGTGTTGTTCGATCGATTGCGTGACCTCGCCGGCGAGGTCATCAAGTTGGCCGACGACGGCGCGGCCACGGAGCTCGCCCGGCGTTGGATCGACAACCAGCTCGCCGACCCACTGCCCGACGACGTGGTGTGCGTGCTGCGGGGAGTGCAACCGTCACTCGAGCGCGACCCCGTCATCGTCCAGGGCTTCCGGGCCTGGGCGGGATCGATCAACCCGGCGGCCGCACACTTCCTCGACGAGATCGCCCGACAGACCGCCGGCCGCGGCCTTGACGGCGTGAGCGTCATCGTGCTGCCCACGGCGGCGTCGCCCCAAACCCAGGATGCGGCACCGTGATGCAGATGTGACCAGTGTGGTCAATGTGTCGGATGGGGTTACTGTCGTACCCTGTCGCTTGTGTCATCGGTTTCGCGGCGCGACCTCCTCAGACTGGCGGCCGCGACCCCGGCCTTGGTGGGCCTGGGCGTCGCGGGCGCGTCGCTGGGCGCCACACCGGCGTCGGCGTCGCTCGGCACCCTCTTGGACTACGCGGCCGGCGTCATCCCAGCCAGTCAGATCCGGGCCGCCGGTGCCGCGGGCTCGATCAGGTACGTATCGGACCGGCGACCCGGCGGCAACTGGATGCTGGGCAAGCCGATCCAGGTCGCCGAGGCGCGTGACCTCAACAGCAACGGGCTGAAGATCGTCTCCTGTTATCAGTACGGGAAGGGTGACACCGCCGATTGGCTCGGCGGGGCCAGCGCCGGGCTCCAGCACGCGCAGCGCGGGATGCAACTGCACGCCGCCGCCGGCGGCCCCGCCAGCGCACCGATCTACGCCTCCATCGACGACGACCCCTCTTACGACCAGTACAAACAGCTGATCGCGCCCTACCTGCGGTCCTGGGAGTCGGTGATCGGTCATCAGCGCACAGGTGTGTACGCCAATTCGAAGACCATCGACTGGGCGCTGCACGACGGTCTGGGCTCGTACTTCTGGCAGCACAACTGGGGGTCACCCAAGGGATTCGCCCACCCGGCCGCCCATTTGCATCAGGTCGAGATCGACAAACGCAGCGTCGGCGGCGTCGGGGTGGACATCAACGAAATCCTCAAGTCGCAATTCGGCCAGTGGGCCTAGCCGCCGGGTTTCCGTCACCCGCCACCGTCGGGCCGCGAGTCTTAGAGATCCCAGCAAACACTCGTTCGCTCATTTCTGGCGGCGGCGGGCGCGGATGCCGCCCGCGCGACGCGGCCGAGGCGGGATCGACGCGGCTCGACGGCTCGAAATTTTTACATAACGATTACATAACAAAACTGCTTTGATCAGCGCAGTTATAGCTACTCGACCGTAACCACCTGCACGCAGCGGGTTTGTTCGCGGGGCCCGCGCCGCCGATTCAGACCGGTGTTACCCACGACACGGTTACCCATGCGTAGAACTCACCAGTAACCAATCACCACGCGAAACGGGGGTCGATCCTTATGACACTCTTAGTACAGCCGATGCAGTCCGCCGCGCCGCTCCACCCATGCGGACGGCCCGCCGACAACACACCGGTCAGACGGATTTTCGGTCGCGATTCGATGCGGAATCGACGGACTCTCTCGAGTTCCTGTCCCCTTCGGACCGGCTGAAAGCACTGATACGTAAGACGTACATGACGCATTGAGGGAGATAGACGTGACGATCCACGAGCACGACCGGGTGTCCGCCGATCGCGACGGGAAAGGCCCCCACGCACCTGCCGGGGACACCCATGCTCTGGTCGACCGTCTGACGGCAGGCGAGCCGTACGCCGTCGCATTCGGGGGCCAGGGCAGCGCCTGGCTGGAAACCCTGGAAGAACTGGTGTCGTCGGCCGGGATCGAGGCCGACCTGGCAACGCTGGTCGGTGAGGTGGAGCTGCTGCTCGAGCCGGTGGCCAAAGAGCTCGTGGTGGTGCGCCCGATCGGTTTCGAGCCGCTCACCTGGGTGCGGGCGCTCGCGGCCGAGGACCCCGTCCCGTCGGACAAGCACCTGACGTCGGCCGCGGTGTCGATTCCCGGCGTGCTGCTCACTCAGATCGCCGCCGTGCGCGCGCTGGCGCGCCAAGGCATGGATTTGAACGACACCCCGCCGGTGGCCGTCGCGGGGCATTCGCAAGGGGTGCTCGCGGTCGAGGCGCTCAAGGCCGCCGGTACCCGCGACGCCGAACTGCTGGCGATGGCCCAGCTGATCGGCGCGGCCGGGACGCTGGTGGCCCGTCGGCGCGGAATCTCCGTGCTCGGCGACCGCCCACCGATGGTGTCGGTGACCAACGCCGACCCCGAGCGCATCGGCCGCCTGCTCGACGAGTTCGCGCAGGACGTCCGCACCGTGTTGCCGCCGGTGCTGTCGATTCGCAACGGCCGGCGCTCGGTCGTCATCACCGGCACCCCCGAACAGCTGTCCCGGTTCGAGCTGTACTGCCAGCAGATCTCCGAAAAGGAAGAGGCCGACCGCAAGAACAAGCTTCGCGGTGGGGACGTCTTCGCACCGGTCTTCGACCCGGTGCAGGTGGAGGTCGGCTTCCACACGCCCCGGTTGGCCGACGGCATCGACATCGTCGGCGGCTGGGCCGAAAAGGTGGGGCTCGACGTCGCGCTGGCGCGCGAGCTGACCGAGTCCATCCTGGTGCGCCGCGTCGACTGGGTCGAGGAGATCGGCCGGGTGCACGACGCCGGTGCGCGCTGGATCCTCGACCTGGGGCCCGGTGACATCCTGACCCGGCTGACCGCGCCGGTGATCCGGGGCCTGGGTGTGGGCATCGTGCCCGCCGCGACCCGCGGCGGGCAGCGCAACCTTTTCACCGTCGGGGCCGTCCCCGAGGTGGCGCGGGCGTGGTCGACGTACGCCCCCACGGTGGTGAGCCTTCCCGACGGCCGGGTCAAGCTCTCGACGAAGTTCACCCGGTTGACCGGACGCTCGCCGATCCTGCTCGCGGGCATGACCCCGACGACCGTGGACGCCAAGATCGTCGCCGCCGCAGCCAACGCGGGGCACTGGGCCGAGCTGGCCGGCGGTGGGCAGGTCACCGAGGAGATCTTCGCCGCACGCGTCGATGAGCTCGCAACGCTGCTCGAGCCGGGCCGCACCTATCAGTTCAACGCGTTGTTCCTCGACCCGTACCTATGGAAGCTGCAGGTCGGCGGAAAGCGGTTGGTGCAGAAGGCGCGTCAGTCCGGTGCGGCGATCGATGGCCTCGTCATCAGTGCCGGCATCCCCGACCTCGAGGACGCCGTGGAGCTGATCGAGGAGCTGAACGACGTCGGCATCAGCCACGTCGTGTTCAAGCCCGGCACGGTCGAGCAGATCCGCTCGGTCATCCGGATCGCGACCGAAGTGCCCACCAAGCCGGTGATCATGCACATCGAGGGTGGGCGCGCCGGCGGCCACCACTCCTGGGAAGACCTCGACGACCTGTTGCTGGCAACGTATTCCGAGCTGCGGTCGCGCCCCAACATCACCGTCTGCGTCGGCGGTGGAATCGGCACGCCCGAGCGGGCGGCCGAATACCTGTCCGGGCGCTGGGCGCAGGCGTACGGCTTCCCGCTGATGCCGATCGACGGCATCCTGGTGGGCACCGCGGCGATGGCGGCCAAGGAGGCCACCACGTCGCCGTCGGTCAAGCGGATGCTGGTCGAGACGCAGGGCACCGACCAGTGGGTGGGCGCCGGAAAAGCCGTGGGCGGCATGGCTTCCAGCCGCAGCCAGCTGGGCGCCGACATCCACGAGATCGACAACAGCGCTTCGCGGTGCGGGCGGCTCCTCGACGAGGTCGCCGGTGACGCGGAGGCCGTCGCGGCTCGCCGCGACGAGATCATCGCGGCGATGGCCAACACGGCCAAGCCGTACTTCGGCGACGTCGCCGGCATGACCTACCTGCAGTGGCTGCAGCGCTACGTCGAGCTCGCCATCGGGGAGGGCAACTCCACCGCCGACACCGCCGCACCGGGCAGCCCGTGGCTGGCCGACACCTGGCGCGACCGGTTCCAGCAGATGCTGCAACGCGCCGAAGCCCGTTTGCACGCAAACGATTCCGGACCCATCGAGACGCTGTTCAACGATGCGGCCCTGCTGGAAAGGCCTGACGACGCGATCGCCGCGCTGCTTGCCCACTACCCCGACGCCGACACCGTGCAGCTGCACCCGGCGGACGTCCCCTTCTTCGTCACCCTGTGCAAGACGCTGGGCAAGCCGGTCAACTTCGTGCCGGTCATCGACAAGGACGTGCGGCGCTGGTGGCGCAGCGACTCGCTGTGGCAGGCGCACGACGCCCGCTACGACGCCGACCAGGTGTGCATCATCCCGGGCACCGCGGCCGTGGCCGGCATCACCCGGATGGACGAACCGGTCGGTGAGTTGCTGGACCGCTTCGAGCAGGCCGCCATCGACGAGGTGCTCTCCTCCAACGGGCGGCCCCGGGCCGTCGCGTCGCGTCGGCTGGGCCGCCCGGACGTCACCGGCCCGCTGGCCGTCGTGCTGGACGCCCCCGACGTGCAGTGGGCCGGCCGCACCGCGACCAACCCGGTCCACCGGATCGCCGACCCCGGCGATTGGCTCGTGCACGACGGGCCCGAAAGTCGCCGCGCCACACACTCATTCACCGGCGCGCGGCTCGAGGTCGACGGCGATCGGGTGATGCTCAGCGTCCCGATCTCTGGAACCTGGATCGACATCCCGTTCACCCTGCCGCCCAACACCGTCGACGGCGGCACCCCCGTGGTGTCCACCGAGGACGCCGCCACCGCCATGCGCGCCGTGCTGGCGATCGCCGCCGGTGTCGACGGGCCGGAATTCCTGCCCGCGGTCGTCGACGGCACGGCCGCCGTGACGGTGGACTGGGACCCCGAGCGGGTCGCCGACCACACCGGGGTCACCGCCACCTTCGGCGAGCCGCTCGCTCCCGGCCTCACCACCGTGCCCGACGCGCTCGTCGGCCTGTGCTGGCCCGCGGTTTTCGCGGCGATCGGCTCGGCGGTCACCGACGCCGGCGTGCCGGTCGTCGAGGGCCTGCTGAGCCTCGTGCACCTGGACCACGCCGCCCATGTGGTCGGCGCGCTGCCCAAGGTGGAGGCCGAATTGGCAATCAGCGCAACGGCTTCCCCGGCCGTCGACACCGACATGGGCCGAGTGGTCAGGGTCGCGGTGACGATCGCCGGCGCCGACGGCGCGACCATCGCCCGTCTCGACGAGCGCTTTGCGATCCTCGGTCGCACCGGCGCCGCCGAGCTCACCGACCCGGTGCGGGCCGGCGGTGCGGTGTCGGAGAACGCGACCGACACCCCGCGCCGCCGCCGCCGCGACGTGCGGCTGACCGCCCCGGTCGACATGCGACCGTTCGCGGTGGTGTCCGGCGACCACAACCCGATCCACACCGACCGGGCGGCCGCCCTGCTGGCCGGCCTGGAATCGCCGATCGTGCATGGGATGTGGTTGTCGGCCGCGGCGCAGCACGCGGTGACCGCCACCGACGGCCAGGCGCGCCCG
The DNA here is from genome assembly GCF_001666895.1 of Mycobacterium sp. E3298. Lineage (NCBI taxonomy): Bacteria > Bacillati > Actinomycetota > Actinomycetes > Mycobacteriales > Mycobacteriaceae > Mycobacterium > Mycobacterium sp. E3298. Next base: position 6,750 of record NZ_LZJB01000221.1, on the reverse strand, counting down.
CCGGCCCGGCTGATCGGCTGGACCGCCCGATTCCTGGGCATGGTGCGTCCCGGCGACGAGGTCGACTTCCGCGTCGAGCGCGTCGGAATCGACCAGGGTGCAGAGGTTTTGGAGGTCGCGGCGCGCATCGGGTCCGATCTGGTGATGTCGGCGACGGCGCGCCTGGCCGCCCCGCACACGGTGTACGCCTTCCCGGGTCAGGGCATTCAGCACAAGGGCATGGGCATGGACGTCCGCGCCCGCTCGAAGGCCGCCCGCAAGGTGTGGGACAAGGCGGACAAGTTCACCCGCGACACGCTGGGCTTCTCGGTGCTGCACGTGGTGCGCGACAACCCGACCAGCATCATCGCCAGCGGCGTGCACTACAACCACCCCGAGGGGGTGCTGTACCTGACGCAGTTCACCCAGGTCGCGATGGCGACCGTCGCGGCGGCCCAGGTCGCCGAGATGCGGGAGCAAGGCGCTTTCGTCGAAGGCGCGATCGCCTGCGGCCACTCGGTCGGCGAGTACACCGCGCTGGCCTGCGTCACCGGCATCTACGAACTGGAAGCGTTGCTGGAGACGGTGTTTCACCGGGGTTCGAAGATGCACGACATCGTGCCCCGCGACGAGCTGGGCCGCTCGAACTACCGGCTGGCCGCCATCCGCCCGTCGCAGATCGACCTACCCGACGACGAGGTCCCCGGCTTCGTGGCCGGAATCGCCGAGCGCACCGGCGAATTCCTGGAGATCGTGAACTTCAACCTGCGCGGTTCGCAGTACGCGATCGCAGGCACGGTCCGCGGCCTCGAGGAGCTGGAGGCCGAGGTGGAGCGGCGCCGCGAGCTCACCGGTGGCAAGCGTTCGTTCATCCTGGTGCCCGGCATCGACGTGCCCTTCCACTCGCGGGTGCTGCGCGTCGGGGTGGCGGAGTTCCGCCGCTCGCTGGAACGCGTCATGCCGCGCGACAAGAATCCCGACGTCATCATCGGGCGCTACATCCCGAACCTGGTGCCCCGCCCGTTCACCCTCGACCGCGACTTCATCCAGGAGATCCGCGATCTGGTGCCCGCCGAGCCGCTCGACGCGATCCTGGCCGACTACGACACCTGGCTGGCCGAGCGCCGGAACGAGATGGCGCGCATCGTCTTGATCGAGCTGCTGGCCTGGCAGTTCGCCAGCCCCGTGCGTTGGATCGAAACCCAGGACCTGCTTTTCACCGAGGAGGCCGCGGGCGGCCTGGGCGTGGAGCGGTTCGTCGAGATCGGTGTGAAGTCCGCGCCGACCGTCGCCGGACTGGCCACCAACACCCTCAAGTTGCCCGAATATGCCCACAGCACAGTCGAAGTGCTCAACGCCGAGCGCGACGCCGCGGTGCTGTTCGCCACCGACACCGACCCCGAGCCGGAGCCCGACGCCGACGAGCCGGCCGCCGATTCCGACGCTGCCGCGTCGGACGGTGGGCCCAACCCCAATGTCGCCCCAGTCGTCGCTGCGGCTCCCGCCGCAGCTCCGTCCGGTGCTCCGAGGCCCGATGACATCGGGTTCGACGCCGCCGACGCCACCCTGGCGTTGATCGCGCTGTCGGCCAAGATGCGCATCGACCAGATCGAGGAGCTCGACTCCATCGAGTCGATCACCGACGGCGCCTCGTCGCGGCGCAACCAGTTGCTGGTCGACCTCGGGTCGGAGTTGAACCTGGGCGCCATCGACGGCGCCGCCGAGGCCGACCTGGCCGGCCTGCGGTCGCAGGTCACCAAGCTGGCCCGTACCTACAAGCCTTTCGGCCCAGTGCTTTCCGACGCGATCAACGACCAACTGCGCACCGTGCTTGGGCCCTCCGGCAAGCGGCCCGCCGCGATCGCCGAGCGTGTCAAGAAGACGTGGGAGCTCGGCGACGGCTGGGCCAAGCACGTCACGGTCGAAGTCGCGCTGGGCACCCGCGAGGGCACCAGCGTTCGCGGGGGCGCCATGGGACACCTGCACGAGGGCGCGCTGGCCGACGCCGCGTCGGTCGACAAGGTCGTCGACGCCGCGGTCGCTTCCGTGGCCGCGCGCCGCGGGATCGCGGTGGCGCTGCCCTCTTCGGGAGGCGGTGGTGGTGCGACCGTCGACGCGGCCGCGCTGAGCGAATTCACCGACCAGATCACCGGTCGCGACGGTGTGCTCGCCTCGGCGGCCCGCCTGATCCTGGGCCAGCTCGGCCACGACAACCCGGTGAGCGCGCCGCCGGCCGCCACCGACGCCGAGCTCATCGACCTGGTGACCGCCGAGCTCGGCGCGGACTGGCCGCGTTTGGTGGCACCGGCTTTCGACGCCAAGAAGGCCGTCGTGTTCGACGACCGGTGGGCCAGTGCCCGTGAGGACTTGGTCAAGCTCTGGCTGGCCGACGAGGGTGAGATCGACGCCCAGTGGAAGAGCCTGTCCGAACGGTTCGAGGGCGCGGGCCACGTCGTCGCGACCCAGGCCACCTGGTGGCAGGGCAAATCGCTGGCCGCCGGTCGCCAGATCCACGCCTCGCTGTACGGCCGCATCGCGGCCGGCGCCGAGAACCCCGACCCCGGCCCGTACCGCAGCGAAGTCGCCGTCGTGACGGGCGCTTCCAAGGGTTCGATCGCCGCGTCGGTCGTCGCGCGACTGCTCGACGGCGGAGCCACTGTCATCGCCACGACGTCCAAACTCGACGACGAGCGGCTGGCGTTCTACCGCGGGCTCTACCGCGACCACGCCCGGTACGGTGCGGCGCTGTGGGTGGTCGCCGCCAACATGGCGTCCTACTCCGACATCGACGCGCTGGCGGAATGGATCGGCACCGAGCAGACCGAAAGCCTTGGGCCGCAATCCATTCACATCAAGGACGCGCAGACACCGACGCTGCTCTTCCCGTTCGCGGCGCCGCGTGTCGCCGGGGACCTGTCGGAGGCGGGTTCGCGCTCCGAGATGGAGATGAAGGTTCTGCTCTGGGCGGTGCAGCGGTTGATCGGTGGGCTATCCAAGATCGGTGCCGAGCGCGACATCGCGTCGCGGCTGCACGTGGTGCTGCCCGGTTCGCCCAACCGCGGCATGTTCGGTGGCGACGGCGCCTACGGCGAGGCCAAGTCGGCGCTGGACGCGGTGGTGAGTCGCTGGCACGCCGAATCCTCGTGGGCCGCGAGGGTCAGCCTCGCGCACGCGCTGATCGGCTGGACCCGCGGCACCGGGCTGATGGGCCACAACGACGCCATCGTCGAGGCCGTCGAGGAGGCCGGTGTCACCACGTATTCCACCGAGCAGATGGCGGCCATGCTGCTGGGTCTCTGCGACGTCGAGTCCAAGGTGGCGGCGGCCGGCGCGCCGATCAAGGCCGACCTGACCGGCGGCCTTGCCGAGGCCAACCTCGACATGGCCGAACTGGCCGCCAAGGCGCGCGAACAGGCCACGTCGGGCGATCAGGTCGCGGATGACGTTGCGGCGGAAGGCACCATCGCCGCGCTGCCGTCCCCGCCGCGAGGCTTCAAGCCGGCGCCGCCGCCCGAATGGGCCGACCTGGACGTCGACCCCGCCGACCTGGTGGTGATCGTCGGCGGCGCCGAGATCGGTCCCTACGGTTCGTCGCGCACCCGGTTCGAGATGGAAGTCGACAACGAGCTGTCGGCGGCGGGCGTCCTCGAGCTGGCCTGGACCACCGGGCTGGTCCGGTGGGAGGACGACCCGCAACCCGGTTGGTATGACACCGAATCCGGAGACCTGGTCGACGAGACCGAACTGGTCGAGCGCTACCACGACATCGTGGTCGAGCGGGTGGGCATCCGCGAGTTCGTCGACGACGGCGCGATCGATCCCGATCACGCATCGCCGCTGCTGGTGTCGGTGTTCCTGGAAAAGGACTTCTCCTTCGTGGTGTCCTCGGAGGCCGACGCTCGCGCCTTCGTCGAATTCGACCCCGAGCACACGATCGTGCGGCCGGTGCCCGACTCCAGCGACTGGCAGGTGATCCGCAAGGCCGGCACCGAGATTCGGGTCCCGCGCAAGACCAAGCTGTCGCGGGTCGTCGGCGCGCAGGTCCCCACCGGATTCGATCCGACCGTGTTCGGCATCAGCCAGGACATGGCTAGCTCGACCGACCGGGTGGCGTTGTGGAACATCGTCGCGACCGTCGACGCATTCCTGTCGTCGGGATTCACCCCGACCGAGTTGATGCGATGGGTGCACCCGGGCCTGGTCGCCAGCACCCAGGGCACCGGAATGGGCGGCATGACGTCGATGCAGACGATGTATCACGGCAACCTGCTCGGCCGGAACAAGCCGAACGACATCCTGCAGGAAGTGCTGCCGAATGTGGTTGCCGCGCACGTCATTCAGAGCTATGTGGGTAGCTACGGCGCGATGATTCACCCGGTAGGCGCGTGCGCGACCGCGGCGGTGTCGGTCGAGGAGGGCGTCGACAAGATCCGCCTCGGCAAGGCCGAACTGGTGGTCGCCGGCGGCTTCGACGACCTGACGCTGGAAGCCATCATCGGCTTCGGTGACATGGCCGCCACCGCGGACACGTCCATGATGCGGGGCCGGGGCATCCACGACTCGAAGTTCTCCCGGCCCAACGACCGGCGCCGGCTCGGCTTCGTCGAGGCGCAGGGCGGCGGCACCATCCTGCTCGCCCGGGGCGACCTGGCGCTCAAGATGGGCCTGCCGGTGTTGGCCGTGGTGGCCTACGCGCAGTCGTTCGCCGACGGCGTGCACAGCTCGATCCCGGCCCCGGGCCTGGGTGCGCTGGGCGCCGGCCGCGGCGGCAGGGACTCGCAGTTGGCGCGGGCGCTCGGCAAGCTCGGCGTCGGTGCCGACGACATCGCGGTGATCTCCAAGCACGACACCTCGACGCTGGCCAACGATCCCAACGAGACCGAGCTGCACGAGCGGCTGGCCGACTCGCTGGGCCGCTCCGAGGGCGCACCGCTGTTCGTGGTGTCGCAGAAGAGCCTCACCGGCCACGCCAAGGGCGGCGCGGCGGTGTTCCAGATGATGGGCCTGTGCCAGATGCTGCGCGACGGGGTGATCCCGCCGAACCGCAGCCTGGACTGCGTCGACGACGAGCTGGCCGGCTCGGCGCACTTCGTGTGGGTGCGCGAGACGCTGCGGCTGGGCGAGAAGTTCCCGCTCAAGGCGGGGCTGCTGACCAGCCTCGGGTTCGGCCACGTGTCGGGGCTGGTGGCGCTGGTGCACCCGCAGGCGTTCATCGCGTCGCTGGATGCCGATCAGCGCGCGGACTACCAGCGGCGTGCGGAGGCGCGGCTGCTCGCCGGTCAGCGCCGGTTGGTCTCGGCCATCGCCGGCGGCGCGCCGATGTACGAGCGGCCGGCGGACCGTCGTTTCAGCCATGACGCACCGGAGAAGCGCCAGGAGGCGGCGATGCTGCTGGACCCGGCGTCTCGGCTCGGTGAGGGCGAGGCGTACGAGGTCTCGCCCGGATGACGTCAACTACCGTCCGTTAGCCTGGCGTCCCATGGGAATTGTCGGTGTGGGGATCGACGTCGTCTCCATCCCTGATTTCGCCGAGCAGGTCGACCAGCCGGGAACCGTCTTCTCCGAGACGTTCACTCCGGGTGAGCGCCGCGATGCCTCGGACAAGAGTTCGTCGGCGGCGCGCCACCTGGCGGCACGGTGGGCTGCGAAGGAGGCGGTGATCAAGGCCTGGTCGGGGTCCCGGTTCGCCCAGCGGCCCGTGCTCCCGGAGGACATCCACCGGGACATCGAGGTGGTCACCGACATGTGGGGCCGGCCCCGGGTGCGGCTCAGCGGCGACATCGCCAAGCACCTGGCCGACGTGACGATCCACGTGTCACTGACACACGAGGGAGACACCGCGGCCGCGGTGGCGATCCTGGAGACGACCTGACGCCTCTCGCGAGCAGATGCAAAGTCGCATCTGCCGCGGAGGATTCATGCGACTTTGCGTCTGCTGGGCCGGGAAAGTGGGGGACTAGCCTCGAGATCATGAGCGATCTGGTGGAACGCGTCCGCGAGCTGTTGCCGTCGGTGCGCCGCGACCTCGAGGACCTGATCCGCATCGAGTCGGTGTGGGCCGACCCGGGCCGCCGCGACGAGGTGCATCGCAGCGCGCGGTCGGTGGCGGAGCTGTTGTCGCAGGCCGGTTTTGGCGATGTGCGGGTCGTCAGCGAGGGTGGGGCGCCCGCGGTCATCGCGCGACACCCCGCGCCGCCGGGCGCGCCGACCGTGCTGCTGTACGCCCACCACGACGTGCAGCCCGAAGGCGACACCGGCCAGTGGGCGTCACCGCCCTTTGAGCCCACCGAACGTGACGGGCGGCTCTACGGCCGTGGTAGCGCCGACGACAAGGCTGGTATCGCAACGCATTTGGCGGCGTTCCGGGCGCACGGCGGCCGGCCCCCGGTTGGCGTGACCGTATTCGTCGAGGGCGAGGAGGAATCCGGCTCGCCGTCCTTGGGCCGGTTGCTCGCCGCCCACCGCGACGCGCTGTCCGCCGACGTCATCGTCATCGCCGACTCCGACAACTGGAGCACCGGCGTTCCGGCGCTGACGGTTTCGTTGCGCGGCCTCGTCGACTGCGTGGTCGAGGTCGCCACGCTCGATCACGGCCTGCACTCCGGTATCTGGGGTGGCGTGGTGCCCGACGCGGTGAGCGTCCTGGTGCGGCTGCTGGCGAGCCTGCACGATGACGACGGCAACGTGGCCGTCGCCGGCCTGCACGAAAGCACCGCCGCCGCCGTGGATTACCCGCCCGAGCGGGTGCGCGCCGACTCCGGGCTGCTGGAC
>NZ_LZJB01000220.1:0-867 GCF_001666895.1 Mycobacterium sp. E3298 | reverse complement strand
GCCCCGGCATGACCACCCCGTACGACGTCCTGACCCGCATCCGCAGCAACCGGCCGGCCCCCGAACCGGCCGGCGAGCGGTGCGAGATGTGCTCGGAATCGATCGCCGACGAGCACCAGCACGTGGTCAACGTGGCCGACCGGCAGCTCATGTGTGTCTGCCGGGCCTGCTATCTGCTGTTCACCGACACCCAGGCCGAACTGCGCTACCGCGCGGTGCCCGACCGGTATCTGTCCTTCCCGGACTTCGCGCTGGACCGACGCGCGTGGGAGGCATTGCAGATCCCTGTGGGGGTGGCCTTCTTCTTCACCAACTCCGCGCTCGGGCGCACCGTCGCCTTCTACCCCGGGCCGGCCGGCGCCTGCGAATCCGAACTCGCGCTTGATGTTTGGGACACCCTCGGCGGCGCCGACGCACGGGTGGGACTGCTGGCCGACGACGTGGAGGCGTTGTTGGTGCGGGTCCCCGACACCGGTCCGCCGCAGACCTATCTGGTCCCCATCGACGCCTGTTACGAATTCGTCGGGCGACTGCGGATCCTGTGGCGTGGGTTCGACGGCGGGCAGGAGGCGCGCGAGTTCATCGACGGCTTCTTCTCCCACCTGCAAGCCCACGCGCTGGAAACACCTTCCGACACACCTTCTGAAACACCACCATGATGGACATCGACTTCACGGTCCTCGACGTGGCGCCCGAGCCGTACACCGTCAGCCCGGTGCTGACCGCCCGCATCGCGGTGACCACCGGCGACGACCCGGTGCACGCGATCGCCCTGCGCTGCCAGGTCCGCATCGAGCCGTTGCGGCGGTCCTACTCCGACGACGAGGCCGCGGGGCTGACCGACCTGTTCGGTCCGCGCGAACGCTG
>NZ_LZJB01000219.1:0-20957 GCF_001666895.1 Mycobacterium sp. E3298 | reverse complement strand
CGACCAGCGCCTGATCCACCAGCCGCTGATCGTCGGCGTTGAGCCCGATCACCGCCGGGCCGATCTCGTCGAGCACGGCCTCCACGGCCTTTCGCACGCCCTTGCCGCCGTACCGTTCACCGCCGTCGCGCAACTCGACGGCCTCGTGCTCGCCGGTCGACGCCCCGGAGGGCACCGCCGCGCGGGCAAACGTCCCGTCGATCAGGGCGATCTCGACCTCGACCGTCGGGTTACCGCGGGAATCGAGGATCTCGCGGGCCCCGACCTGCTCGATAATCGGCACTGAGTTTCTCCTTGCGTGTTCTAGCTGGCGCCGTCAGCGATACATCCTGCTACAGCGGGTGACCCGCCGCATAAGCGGTCGCCCAGTCGCGGACCGCCCGCGCGTAGACGCCCGAGTTGTTGTAGGCCCGCAGTGCGGTGATCCAGCCGCGCGGAGTCCCCAGATCTTTGCCCCGCCAACACAGGTAACCCGCCGCCGCGAGGGCCGCATCGTCGATGTTGTCGGGGCTGACACGCCCGTCGTTATGGGCGTCGACGCCGTACAACCGCCAGGTCTCCGGGATGAACTGCATCGGCCCCATGGCCCGCACCACCCCGTCGTCATCGGTCACTTGTTCCTCGCTGTCGACGATGCGCAGAGTGCCCCCGCTGCCGTCCAGGCGGACACCGCGAATCGGCGGGCTCACATCCCCGTTGGGCGCCAGGCGCGCGCCGCGGTAGGTGCCGTGATGGCTTTCGACCTGCCCGATGCCCGCCAACGTGGTCCACGCGATATGGCACTTGGGGTTCTCGACCTCGGCGACCCGGGCCGCGTACGCGTACGCCTCCAGCGCGATCACTGGAATCTCGAGCGTCGCCGACCGCTGCTCGGCCCAGGCCCGAAGCTGGTCGGCGGGGCGTCCGCTGGCGTGGGTGTCCACCGGCGGCACCGGGGCCCCCGCGGGCGGCGGGACACCCTCCGGAATGAAGAGGCTGAGCTGCCACGTGCAGCTGGAGGCCATCAGCATCGCGGTCGCGCCGATCACGGCAGCCGCGCGCAACCAACGCCTCGGCGACACCATGCTGGTTAAAGCTCCCTCAACTCCCCTGCACAAACTTCCGCAACCATCGTCCCATGTGTTCCGGTCTTGCCCGGCCGCGTCGGGGGCCCGGCGCAGGATTTTGGTTAATTATCGGTTAGCCCCAAGCAGCTTTCGCGGTCACGCGTCGTCGGCCGCGGCATCCACCGCGGCCGCCTCGGGCACCCCGTCCGACGGCCAGTGCTCCCGCCACTCGTCCTCGGTGACCTCCCCGAGGGGTGCCACGTCGAACTCATCGGGGACGTCGCCGCCCCGGCGCGTCGCGGCGATCGCCCGTTCGACCTCCCGGACGGTGTCCACGAACTCCAGAACCGCCGAGCGCAGCGCGCCTTCCGCGTCGCCGCCGGCCGACACCGATATCGAGGTGATTTCGGCGGGTATGAGATCGGCGGGCAGGCCGGCCTTCTCGGCACGCTGAATCACTTTCTGCGCCAGCGCCAATGCGGGCTGCCCGGTATGCACGTCGTCCATCACCGATTTCCGGGGCTTTTCGGCGGCCTTGCGCTCTTCCCATTGCGCCAACTGCTCTTCCAGCGAAATGGTCTGGCCCGCAAGCACACCCGGAACCCGATTGCCCAGCTTGCGCATCAGCGTGACGGCAACGTCGTCGATGGTGAACGGAAGCTGCGGCGCATCCTCGGCGATGCGCGCGTGAAAGAGCACCTGCAACAACACGTCGCCGAGTTCTTCGCGCAACTGGTCGGCGCTGCCGCTGCGCACCGCGTCCAACAGTTCGTAAGTCTCCTCGAGCAGGAACCTGCGCAGCGAGTCGTGGGTTTGCTCGCTCTCCCAGGGCCCCGCGGTGCGCAGCTTGTCCATCATCGCCACGGCGTCGACCAGTCGTTCGCCGCGCGGGGTGTCCGGCGCCGAGATCAGCCGGGCACCGGCCGCGAGGCGCGCCGTGACGGCGGGATGATCGGGGTCGGACGAGAGAAGCACCGGCGCTGGATCATCGGGGTCCCCGGCATGCACCGGACGGGCCGCGGGCAGCGACCACGGCACCGCGACGGGCATCTCCTCGGTGTACTGCACCTCCCCGCTGAGATGTTCTATCGCTTCCACGGGGACCAGCGATGGGCGGCGAGGGTCGAACAAGACGACGATCATGTGCGCCGCTCCTCTCCCCCGCAAGCGGGTGGGGGTACCCCCGGCCGCGCAGCGGCGAGGGGGCGTGCCCCCACATCGCTCCGCTCTGCATCGTCGCCGGCGCGGATCATCGCGCTTGTCGCTCCTCACTGGACATCGCTGCAGGTGACGCACTCGTTATATCAATGTCCGTCTGGGGTTTTCCTTGCAGCGCCGTCACCAGATTGGCCACCATCTGCACCAGCTCGACGTCGCGGATGCGCGCCGCCCCGACACCGCCCGCGCGCGGGATGGGAACCTGCACGGTCGAGGTGGTGGCGCGGTAGCTCGCCGACGGATACATCCGCTTGAGCCGCACCTGGGCCGAATCCGGCAGCGTCATCGGCGACAGCCGCACGGTGGCCGCCGACGGCGCGGACACCTCGGTGATGCCCGCGGCGCGGCACAGCAGCCGCAACCGCGCGACCGCCACCAGGCGCAGGGCCGGTTCGGGCAGCGCGCCGTAGCGGTCGACGAGTTCGTCGACCACGGCGTCGACGGCCGCGTCGTCGGAAGCCGCCGCCAGCCGTCGGTACGCCTCCAGCCGCAGCCGGTCGCTGGCGATGTAGTCAGGCGGGAGGTGCGCGTCCACCGGCAGGTCGATCCGCACGTCCTTGGGCTCCTCGGCGGTGGTCACCGTCTGGCCGTCGGCGGCCGCGCGGTAGGCCTCCACGGCCTCGCCCACCAGCCGCACGTACAGGTCGAACCCGACCCCGGCGACGTGCCCGGACTGCTCGACGCCCAGCACGTTGCCGGCGCCGCGGATCTCGAGGTCCTTGAGCGCGACCGCCATGCCCGCGCCCAGCTCGTTGTTCTGCGCGATGGTCGCCAGCCGGTCGTAGGCCGTCTCGGTCAGCGGCGCGTGCTGCGGGTACAGGAAGTAGGCGTACCCGCGCTCGCGGCTGCGGCCCACCCGGCCGCGCAGCTGGTGCAGCTGCGACAGCCCGAAGGTGTCGGCGCGCTCGACGATCAGGGTGTTGGCGTTGGAGATGTCCAGCCCGGTCTCGACGATCGTGGTGCAGACCAGGATGTCGTATTCGCGGTTCCAGAACCCCTGCACGGTGCGTTCCAGCCGGTCCTCGGGCATCTGTCCGTGCGCGACGACCACGCGCGCCTCGGGGACCAGCTCGCGAACATGTGCCGCGGCGCGGTCGATCGAGCTGACCCGGTTGTGCACGTAGAACGCCTGCCCGTCGCGCAGCAGCTCGCGCCGCAGGGCGGCCGCGACCTGCTTGTCGTCGTGCGGGCCGACGTAGGTCAGCACGGGATACCGCTCTTCGGGCGGCGTCAGGATGGTCGACATCTCGCGGATCCCGGCCAGGCTCATCTCCAGCGTGCGCGGGATGGGGGTGGCGCTCATGGTCAGCACGTCGACGTGGGTGCGCAGGCTCTTGATGTGCTCCTTGTGCTCGACGCCGAACCGCTGCTCCTCGTCGACGACGACCAGCCCCAGGTCTTTCCAGCGCACCCCGGTCTGCAGCAGCCGGTGCGTGCCGATCACGACGTCGACCGAGCCGTCGGCCAGGCCCTCGATCACGGCGCGGGACTCGGCGTTGTCGGTGAACCGCGAGAGCCCCTTGACGGTCACCGGGAAGCCGGCCATCCGGTCGGTGAACGTCTGCAGGTGCTGGTCGGCCAGCAGCGTGGTGGGCACCAGCACCGCGACCTGCTTGCCGTCCTGGACCGCCTTGAACGCCGCGCGCACCGCGATCTCGGTCTTGCCGTAGCCGACGTCACCGCAGATCACCCGGTCCATCGGGATCGGCTTTTCCATGTCGGCCTTGACCTCGGTGATGGCGGTGAGCTGGTCGACGGTCTCGGTGAAGCCGAACGCGTCCTCCATCTCGGCCTGCCACGGGGTGTCGGGCGCGAACGCGTGGCCGGGGCTGGCCTGGCGTTTGGCGTAGAGCGCGACGAGCTCGCCGGCGATCTCGCGCACCGCGCGGCGGGCCTTGGTCTTGGTGTTGGCCCAGTCGCTGCCGCCAAGCTTGGAAAGTGCCGGCGCCTGCCCCCCGACGTAGCGGGAGAGCTGGTCCAGGGAGTCCATCGGGACGTACAGCTTGTCCGAGCCGCCGCCCCGCTTGCTCGACGCGTACTCGAGCACCAGGTACTCGCGGCGCGCGCCGCCGACCGTGCGTTCGGTCATCTCGACGAACCGCCCGATGCCGTGCTGGTCGTGCACCACCAGGTCACCGGCCGTCAGCGCCAGCGGGTCGACGGTGTTGCGCCGCTTGGCCGCCAGCCGCTTGCCCTCGACGGCGGTGGTTCGGCTACCGGTCAGGTCGGTCTCGGTGATGACGACCAGGTTGGCGCCCGGAATGACGACACCGTCGTGCAGCGGACCCTTGAGCACGCTGACGATTCCGGGCTTGAGCGTGGTGTCCGCCGCGTGGGGTTCCAGCATGGCGGCGGGGGTGTCGGAGTCGGCGAGCCGCTCGACGACCCGGTGCGCGGTACCGGCGCCCGGCGCGACGACGGCGGCGTAGCCGCCGGTCGAGACGTGCGCGCGCAGCATCGCGAAGATGCCGTCGATGTCCTGCTGGTGCCCGCGGGCCGAGGGCGCCGCCCGAACGTCCAGCTCGACTGCCGACTCGTCGGACAACTGGCTCAACGTCCACCACGGGTGACCGGAATTCGCCGCCGCGGCGTGCACGTCGTCCAGCTCGGCGAACCCCGATCCCCCGAATTGCGCCACGTCGACGGGCGCGTCGGTGCCGAGGGCGGCGACCGACCAGGAGGCCTCGAGGAATTCGCTGCCCGTCTTGATCAGGTCGGCGGCCCGGGTGCGAACCTTCTCGGGGTCGCACACCAACACCGGCGTGCCCTCGGCCAGCTGGTCGGTCAGCAGCACGTGTTCCCCGGGCCGCAGCACCGGCAACAGCGCCTCCATGCCGTCGACCGCGATCCCCTCGCCCAGCTTGGCCAGCATGTCGGTCACGCTGCCGGTGATGGCCGGCTCGGCCCCGGAATGCCGGGCGGCGAGCGCGGCGGCCCGTTCCCGCACCTCGTCGGTCAGCAGCAGCTCGCGGCAGGGCACCGCGATCACCGTCTCGACCTCGATCTCGGGGATCGAGCGCTGGTCGGCGACGGCGAACATCCGGATCTCGCTGACCTCGTCACCCCAGAACTCGATGCGCACCGGGTGCTCGGCGGTCGGCGGAAAGACGTCGAGGATGCCCCCGCGCACCGCGAACTCGCCCCGCCGGCCCACCATGTCGACCCGGGTGTAGGCCAGCTCCACCAGCCGGGCGACGACGTCTTCGAAGGCGATCTCCTCGCCGACTTTGAACGTGACCGGCTCGACCAGGCCCAGCTCCGGCGTCATCGGTTGCATCAGCGAGCGCACCGCGGTCACCACCACCTGCAGCGGCGGGCCCAACCGACCATCGTCGGGATGCGCCAGCCTGCGCAGCACCGTCAGCCGGGCGCCGACGGTGTCGACGCCCGGCGACAACCGCTCGTGCGGCAGGGTCTCCCAGGACGGAAAGGCCGCGACGGCATCGCCGAAGACGCCGCGCAATTCAGCGGTCAGGTCGTCGGCCTCGCGACCCGTCGCGGTGACCACGAGCAAAGGCCCCAACCGCGCCATCGCGCTGGCCACAAAAAGCCTTGCACTGGCTGGACCCACCAGGCGCAGCTCGGCCGGTCGCTCGGCCGCGCTTTCGATCAGTTGCTGGAAGGTCGGCGCGGTTAGCGCCAATTCAACGAGCCCCGCGATCGGGGGTTCTGGGCGAGCAGGCCCCGGTGCGGTCATGATGAATCCATTCTAGGGGCGCCAGGATTCGTCAATATTGAGCCCGGGACCGTCAAGGGTTCGTAAGGAAGCCGCCCTTCGGCCCCGTGCCGGCCCACGTTGGATTCATGACATTGCTGGAGATCCTGCCGTCACTTGGTCACGCGGCCCCGCCGCGGTTCGATCCCGCGATCTGGCCCGTGACCGCCCACCCCGACGAGCAGGGCGGGCTCCGCGTTGGCGGGGTGCCCCTGGCGGACATCGCCGACGAGTTCGGCACGCCGGCCTACGTCATCGACGAGACCGACTTCCGGCGCCGGGCCCGCCGTTACCGCAAGGCGCTGCGTGGCGTCCAGGTGGTCTACGCGGGGAAGTCGCTGCTGACCACCGCGGTGGCCCGCTGGGCCCGCGAGGAGGGCCTCGGCATCGACGTCTGCTCGGCCGGTGAGCTGGCCGTCGCCCTTGCCGGTGGGGTGGATCCGGCCCGGATCGTCGTCCACGGCAACGCCAAGTCCCTCGATGAGCTGCGCGACGCGGTGGGCGCCGGCGTGGGGCGGGTCGTGCTGGATTCCTGCATGGAGATCGCCTACCTCGCCGGCCTGGCGCGCGGGCGTCAGCCGGTCCTCATCCGGGTGACGCCGGACATCGATATTCACGGGCACCGGGCGGTGGCGACCGGAATCAGCGACCAGAAGTTCGGCTTCACCCTCGCCGGAGACCACGCCGCAGAGGCGGTCAAACGCGTGCTGGCGCACCCGATCCTCGACCTGGTCGGCCTGCACTGCCACATCGGCTCGCAGGTTACCGACCCGGCGCTATACGGCGAAGCGATTCACCGGCTGATCGCCGCGATGGCCGACATCCGGGCCCGCCACGGCGTCATCCTGACCGAACTCAACCTCGGCGGCGGGCACGCCATCCCCTACGTTCCCGGCGACCGCGAACTCGACCTCGACGCGCTGGCCCGTGTTATCGAGGACGCGCTGGACGAGGCCTGCGCCGCGGAGCATTTCCCCCGCCCCAGGGTGGTGGTGGAACCCGTCGACGGCGGCTAACTGTCCTGCAGCCTGGGGTCGGCCTCCAGGTGGGTCAGCCCGTTCCACATCAGGTTGACCAGGTGCGCCGCGACCACTTCCTTCTTCGGTTCCCGGGTGTCGAGCCACCACTGCGCCGTCATCGACACCGAGCCCACCAGCGCCTGCGCGTACAACGGCGCCAGCTCGGGATCCAGGCCGCGGCGGGCGAAGTCGCCGGCCAGGATTGAGCTGACCTGGTTGACGGCGTCGTTGAGCAGGCTGGAGTAGGTGCCCGAGCTGATGGCGGCCGGTGAGTCGCGGATCATGATGCGGAAGCCGTCGGTGCGCTCTTCGACGTACGTGAGCAGCGCCAGAGCGACCCGCTCGACCCGCACCCGGGACCGGTTGTTGGTCAGCGACGAGGTGATGCCGTCCAGCAGCGCCGACATCTCGCGGTCGACCACCACGGCGTACAGCCCCTCCTTGCCGCCGAAATGTTCGTAGACGACCGGCTTGGACACGTTGG
The DNA here is from genome assembly GCF_001666895.1 of Mycobacterium sp. E3298. Classification (NCBI taxonomy): domain Bacteria; kingdom Bacillati; phylum Actinomycetota; class Actinomycetes; order Mycobacteriales; family Mycobacteriaceae; genus Mycobacterium; species Mycobacterium sp. E3298. Next base: position 13,475 of record NZ_LZJB01000219.1, on the reverse strand, counting down.
CGCGCAACGCGATCTCCTCGATCGAGGTGCCCTCGTAACCGCGCTCGGCGAACAGCGAGCGTGCGATGCCGATGAGTTGTTGCCGGCGTTCGGTACCGGTCATCCTGGCGCGCGGGGCGCGTGCCTCTTTGTCCGGCTCCTTGTCGAGAACAGCCACGTCAATCAGCGTATAGCGTCACAGGCACCGAACCGCCCGTCTTTCCCTCGGCGCCGCGATCGGCCCGTCCACCGTCTAAAGTCTGTTGGTGGCGCGGGCCGATGGGCCTTGCGATCCGTCGTGGTGTAATCGGCAGCACCTCTGATTTTGGTTCAGATAGTTCAGGTTCGAGTCCTGGCGACGGAGCTTTGCTCCCTGGGTCGGGGGTGGGGCCTATGCACGAATTCGGCACGGTTCCCGTACGCAGGCCCCACGGTCGGCGAGTCGGACCGAAGTGGTCTTTGCGTCGACGTCAGGTGTGGTGACACGCTTGACGGCGTGTCGGCGTACAGACACGCACGCTCGCGTCGGAAGGAGAAGCGTGGCGTCTCGTGGTGATACCGCGGTCCTGGTGCTCGCGGCCGGGCCCGGCACCCGGATGCGGTCGGACACCCCCAAGGTGCTGCACACGATCGGCGGGCGCAGCATGTTGTCCCACCTCCTGCACGCGATAACCAAGGCCGCCCCGCAACACCTGGTCGTGGTCCTCGGCCACGACCACCAGCGCATCGCTCCGCTGGTCGCCGAATGGGCCGACGGCCTGGGCCGCGCCATCGAGGTCGCCCTGCAGGACCGGCCGCTGGGCACCGGTCACGCCGTTCTCTGCGGCCTGTCCGCGCTGCCCGAGGACTACGCCGGCGTCGTCGTCGTCACCTCCGGCGACACGCCGCTGCTGGACTCCGACACCCTGGCCGACCTGATCGCGACGCACAACGCCGGATCGGCCGCCGCGACGGTGCTCACCACGACACTCGACGACCCCACCGGCTACGGCCGCATCCTGCGCACCCAGGACAACGAGGTCACCGCGATCGTGGAACACGCCGACGCGACGCCTTTCCAGCGCGAGATCCGCGAGGTCAACGCCGGCGTCTACGCCTTCGACGTTCCCGCGTTGCGCTCCGCGCTGAGCCGGCTGAGCTCGAACAACGCCCAGCAGGAGCTGTACCTGACCGACGTCATCGCCATCCTGCGCGGCGACGGGCGGGCCATCCACGCCCAGCACGTCGACGACAGCGCGCTGGTGGCCGGCGTGAACAACCGCGTGCAGCTGGCGCAATTGGGCGCCGAACTCAACCGCCGGATCGTCGCCGCCCACCAGATGGCCGGGGTGACGGTGGTCGACCCGGCCACCACCTGGATCGACGTCGACGTCACGATCGGCCGCGACACCGTGATCCACCCGGGCACGCAGCTGCTGGGCCGCACCCAGCTTGGCGGCCACTGCGTCGTCGGCCCGGACACCACGCTCACCGACGTCACTGTCGGCGACGGCGCGTCGGTGGTGCGCACCCACGGCACGTCGTCGTCCATCGGCGCCGGCGCCACGGTCGGGCCCTTCACCTACCTGCGGCCGGGCACGGTGCTCGGCGATGACGGCAAGCTCGGCGCGTTCGTCGAGACCAAGAACTCCACGATCGGCACCGGCACCAAGGTTCCGCACCTGACCTACGTCGGTGACGCCGACATCGGCGACCACAGCAACATCGGAGCGTCCAGCGTCTTCGTCAATTACGACGGCACGTCCAAGGCCCGGACCACGATCGGCTCCCACGTGCGCACCGGGTCGGACACCATGTTCGTCGCCCCGGTCACGGTCGGCGACGGCGCGTACACCGGCGCGGGAACCGTGGTCCGCGACGACGTCCCGCCCGGCGCACTCGCGGTGTCCGCCGGCCCGCAACGCAACATCGAGGGCTGGGTACAGCGCAAACGGCCGGGCAGCGCGGCGGCCGAAGCGGCCGAAAAGGCGACCGGGGCCGGCGAGCCCGAATAGACATTGTGATTTCGCTATCTGGTAACCCGGCCACATTTCCGTACCATTCGCTACGTACGATTGGCCATCCACTTTTGATCCGAACGGCGAGGGCAGTGCGTTGAGCCACGACTGGACCGACAATCGCAAAAACCTGATGCTCTTCTCCGGCCGTGCGCACCCGGAGTTGGCCGAGCAGGTCGCAAAGGAGCTCGACGTCCACGTCACCGCTCAGACGGCGCGGGAGTTCGCCAACGGCGAGATTTTCGTCCGGTTCGACGAGTCGGTCCGCGGGTGCGACGCGTTCGTCCTGCAGTCGGCCCCGGCGCCGGTGAACGACTGGCTGATGGAACAGCTGATCATGATCGACGCGCTCAAGCGGGGCAGCGCCAAGCGGATCACCGCCGTCATGCCGTTCTACCCGTACGCCCGGCAGGACAAGAAGCATCGCGGCCGCGAGCCGATCTCGGCGCGGCTGGTCGCCGATCTGCTCAAGACCGCCGGCGCCGACCGGATCGTGACCGTCGACCTGCACACCGACCAGATCCAGGGTTTCTTCGACGGGCCGGTCGACCACATGCGCGGGCAGAACCTGCTGACCGGGTACATCCGGGACAACTACCCGGACGGCAACATGGTCGTGGTCTCCCCCGATTCGGGGCGGGTGCGGATCGCCGAGAAGTGGGCCGACGCGCTGGGCGGAGTCCCGCTGGCCTTCATCCACAAGACCCGCGACCCGCGGGTGCCCAACCAGGTGGTGTCCAACCGCGTCGTCGGCGAGGTGCAGGGCAGGACATGTGTGCTGATCGACGACATGATCGACACCGGCGGCACGATCGCCGGCGCGGTCAAGTTGCTGCGCGACGAGGGCGCTGGTGACGTGATCATCGCGGCCACCCACGGCGTGCTGTCCGACCCGGCCGCCGAGCGGCTCGCCGCGTCCGGCGCCCGCGAGGTGATCGTCACCAACACGCTGCCGATCGGCGAGGAAAAGCGCTTCCCGCAGCTCACCGTCTTGTCCATCGCGCCGCTGCTGGCCAGCACCATTCGCGCCGTCTTCGAAAACGGCTCCGTCACGGGGCTGTTCGACGGAGACGCCTAGATGGCCGATACCGTCATCTACCACAATCCCCGCTGCAGCACGTCCCGCAAAACACTGGACTTGTTGCGCGACAACGGGGTTGAGCCGACAATCGTCGAGTATTTGAAGAACCCGCCGTCGCGCGGCGAACTGGTGAAGATGATCGACGACGCCGGGATCGACGTGCGGACCGCGGTGCGCAAGCGTGAATCGCTTTACACCGAACTCAATCTCGCCGATGCGACCGACGACCAGTTGCTCGACGCCATGGTCGAACACCCGATCCTGATCGAGCGGCCGTTCGTCGTCACACCGAAGGGCACCCGGCTGGCCCGGCCGGTCGACGCGGTCCGCGAGATTCTGTGAGACGTGGGTATGCGGCCGCGGCCATTGCGCTGACACTGTCCGCGGTGGCGTGCGGGCCGAAAACCCCTGACTACCAATCGATCTGGTCGACGACTCCGACCACCACGACCACGACGACGCGGGTCGAAAAGCCCGTGCCCCTGTCGCAGTATCTGCAGAACATCGGCGTCACCGGCCAACAGGTGGCGCCGGGCAACCTGCCCGACCTGACGGTCTCGATCCCGACGCCCCCGGGCTGGTCGGTGGCGAGCAATCCGCACATCTCGCCGGAGACCGTAATGCTCTCCAAGGGCAACAAGTACCCGACCGCCAGGCTGGTGGTGTTCAAGCTGAATGGCGATTTCGATCCGGCCCAGGTGATCCAGCACGGCAACGACGACGCCCAGCTGTTCGAGAATTTCAAGCAGCTCGACGCCTCGACGACGCCCTACAACGGCTTTCCCTCGTCGATGATCCAGGGCAGCTACGACTTGGACGGCACACGCCTGCACAGCTTCAACCGGATCGTCATCGCCACCGGGTCGCCGCCCGCCAAGCAGCGATACCTGGTTCAGCTCACCATCACCGGCCTGGCCAACGAGGCGGTCGCGCAGTCCACCGACATCGAGGCGATCATGCGGGGGTTCGTCGTCGCGGCGAAGTGATTTCGGTCTTTGGTCGGCGAGATTGCCACCATGGTCGTGATCGCGGCCCGAATCACAGCCCTGGCGGCAATCTCGACGTGATCGCTTAGGCTCGTCAGCCATGACGAACTGGACCGCCGCAGACCTGCCCTCGTTCGCCGGGCGCACCGTGATCATCACCGGGGCCAACAGCGGTCTCGGCGCCGTGACCGCCCGCGAGCTGGCGCGCCGGGGCGCCACGCTCGTCATGGCGGTTCGCGACGTTCGCAAGGGCGAGAAGGCCGCGCTGCAGATCCGGGGCACTCAGACCGGCCCGGTCGAGGTGCGCCCGCTCGACCTGCAGAACCTGTCGTCGGTGCGCGAATTCGCCGACGGCGTCGACGAGGTCGACGTGCTGATCAACAACGCGGGCATCATGGCGGCCCCCTACGCGCAGACCGTCGACGGCTTCGAAAGCCAGATCGGCACCAACCACCTCGGGCATTTCGCGCTCACCAACCTGTTGCTGCCCAAGCTCACCGATCGGGTGGTCACGGTGTCGTCGATGGCGCACTGGGCGGGTCGGATCAGCCTCGACGACCTGAATTGGAAGACGCGGCGGTACTCGCCCTGGCTGGCCTACAGCCAGTCCAAGCTCGCCAATCTGCTGTTCACCAGCGAACTGCAGCGGCGCCTGGATTCGTCCGGTTCGAAGCTGCGCGCGCTGGCCGCGCACCCCGGCTATTCGCACACCAATCTGCAAGGCGCCTCGGGCCGCAAGCTGGGCGACGCGATGATGTCGGCGGTCACCCGGGTGGTGGCCACCGACGCGGACTTCGGCGCGCGCCAGACGCTGTACGCGGCGTCGCAGGACCTGCCCGGCGATACGTTCGTCGGGCCGCTGTTCGGCCAGCTCGGCCGCACCCAACCGGTGGCGCGCAGCCGGCGGGCGCAGGACCCGGCAATGGCCCGGGCGCTCTGGGAGCTGTCCGAGCAGCTCACCGGCACCAAATTCCCGCTCTGAGCCCTCCGACCGAACCCCACCGCCCCCACCAGCCTCGCCAGCCTCTCGCGCGGTCGGCCGGCGATGTGCCCACCTCCGAGCGACAACGCCCGCGCGCCGCGGGTAGTCGCTGCGAGGCGGGCATCTCGGCCATCGCCCCGGCCAGGTGGCGGAGTGACGCAAGTGACGCAGACCGCCGCAATTTCCGCTCCCAGGTGCGCATGCGTTAACCTGACCGGGCGTCACGGCGAGGGTGGCTGGCCTGCCAGCACCGTTATCGACGGAGACCGACGAACTGTCGCGACCCTGGCCGTGCCCCCACACTGACGAGCACACAGGAGCGACACGATGGCCAAGTCCGCAGGCAACCAGCTCACCGCCACGGTGCGAACCGAGACCGGTAAGGGCGCGTCCCGCCGGGCCCGCCGCGAAGGCAAAATCCCCGCCGTCCTCTACGGGCACGGTTCCGACCCGCAGCACCTGGAGCTGCCCGGCCACGACTTCGCGGCCGTGCTGCGCCACGCGGGCACCAACGCGGTGCTGACCCTGGACATCGGCGGCAAGGAACAGCTGGCGCTGACCAAGGCGCTCGACATCCACCCGATCCGCCGCACCATCCAGCACGCCGACCTGCTGGTCGTGCGCCGCGGCGAGAAGGTCGTCGTCGAGGTGACCGTCGTCGTCGAGGGCGACGCCGTGCCGGGCACCCTGGTCACCCAGGACACCAACACCATCGAGATCGAGGCCGAGGCGCTGTCGATTCCCGAGCACGTCACCGTGTCGGTGCAGGACGCCGAACCGGGCACCCAGTTCACCGCCGGCCAGATCGCCCTGCCGCGGGGCGTCAACCTGATCTCCGACCCGGAGATGCTGGTGGTCAACGTGGTGGTCGCGCCGACGGCCGAGGACCTCGAGGAAGAGGGCGCGGGCGAGGTCGCCGAGCGCGAAGAGGCCCCCGCCGAAGAAGAGGCCGGCGAGGCCGAGGCCCCCGCGGACGAGTCCGAGTAGGCGGTTCGCAACGTGGCCGAGCCGTTGCTGGTGGTCGGCCTGGGCAACCCCGGAGACAACTACGCCCGCACCCGGCACAACCTCGGGTTCATGGTCGCCGACCTGCTCGCCGGCCGACTGGGGTCAAAGTTCAAGGTGCACAAGCGGTCCGGCGCCGAGGTGGTCAGCGGCCGGTTGGCCGGACATTCGGTCCTGGTCGCCAAGCCGCGCTGCTACATGAACGAGTCCGGCCGCCAGGTCGGCCCGTTGGCGAAGTTCTATTCGGTGGCGCCGGCCGACATCGTCGTCGTGCATGACGACCTCGACCTGGACTTCGGCCGCATCCGGCTGAAGATCGGCGGCGGCGAGGGCGGTCACAACGGCCTGCGCTCGGTGGCGGCCGCGTTGGGCACCAAGGAGTTTCAGCGCGTCCGCATCGGGATCGGCCGACCACCCGGTCGCAAAGACCCGGCGGCCTTCGTGTTGGAGAACTTCTCGGCGGCCGAGCGCGGCGAGGTGCCGACCATTTGCGAGCAGGCCGCGGACGCCACGGAGTTGCTCGTCGAGCTCGGGCTGGAGCCGGCGCAGAACCGCGTCCACGCCTGGTAAGCGCCTAAGTGACCAGCGTGGCGGAGTGGGACCGGCGCAGCTTGCCCGACGGTGTCTTCGGGATGGTGCCCGGCCCGAGCACCACCACGTTGCGCGGCCGCATGTCGACCTCGGACACCACCTCGCGCGCGACCTGGTGCTCGATGCGACGCACCTCGGCCGGGTCCTGCCAGGCGTTGGACTCGACGGCGACGGCGAACGTCTCGCGGGAGTGGCCGGCGTCCAGGCGCACCGCGACCGCGCACCCGGGCCGCACCCCCTCGACGCGGCAGGCGGCCCGCTCGATGTCGGTGGGATAGATGTTGCGGCCGGCCATGATGATGACGTCCTTGACGCGGCCGCACACCACGACGTGGCCCTCCTCGGTCATGTAGCCGAGGTCGCCGGTGTCATACCAACCGTTCTCGTCCTGCGCCGGGATGAAGCCACCCATCGTCAGGTAGCCCGGCGTCAGCGACTCGCCGCGCAGCTCGATGACGCCGACGCCGCGGGCGGGCATCACGTCGCCGTTCTCGTCGATGATGCGCGCCTCCAGGTCCTGCAGCAGCGGGCCCAGCGTGGCCAGCCTGCGGGTGTTGCCCTTGGTGGCCGGCACCGCGCGGCGCAGGGCCGCGAGCAGGTCCGCGTCGACCTCGTCGACGACCAGGCCGGCGTTGCACTCCGAGAACGACACCGCCAGCGTGGTCTCGGCCATGCCGTACGCCGGCAGAATCGCCGAGGGGCTCAGGCCGAACGGCTTGCCCGCGTCCAGCAGGTCCTCCACGTCGGCGGGTTCGACCGGCTCTGCACCGGACAGCGCGAAGCGCAGGGTCGACAGGTCGAAGTCACCCGGCTTGGCGTTGCGGCGCAGCCGCTTGGCGAGCAGCGCGTAGGCGAAGTTGGGCGCCGCGGTCATGGTGCCCTTGTACTTGTCGATGAGCTTGGCCCACAGCAGCGTGTCGCGCAGGAAGTCCATCGGCGTGACCTTGACGAGCTCGGCGCCGAAGTACATCGGGATGGTCAGGAAGCCGACCATGCCCATGTCGTGGAAGCAGGGCAGCCAGCTGACCATGACGTCCTTGTTGACGTCGTATTGGGCACCGATGAACATCGCCTCGGCATTGGAGTAGATGTTGCGGTGGGTGATCTGGACGGCCTTCGGGGAGCCGGTGGAACCGGACGTCAGCTGCATCAGCGCCAGGTCGTCCTCGCCGACCTCGACGGGGTCGATCGGTTCCGACGCCAGCAGGTCGGCGACGGTGAGGACCTTGATGCCCTTCTCCTCGAGCACGGGGATGGCCACCAGGAAGGGCTCGGAGACGATGACGGCCTTGGCCTCGATCATGCCGATGACGTTCATCGTGTCTTCGGCCCACACGGCCAGGTCGGTGCGCGGGGTGGGCTGGTGCAGCATCGTCAGGCTGGCGCCGCGCATCCACAGCCCCTGGGCGGTCGGGGCGATTTCCACCGGGAAGCCGGCGAGGACACCGACGGCGTCGCCGAGGCCGATGCCGGCGGCGGCCAGGCCGCCCGCGATGCGGCGGGCGCGTTCGTGGACCTCGCCCCACGTGTGGCGGACCGGTTCGTGGGGTTCACCGGTGACCATGCCCGTCGTCACGGTGCGGGCATTGCGGTACATCTTCTCGGTAAACCTGCTCACTCAAACCTCCTCGGTTCCGGCGCTTGCCCCAACGCCCGAGATTTCATATTCCGCCCACTCGGTAGCTCTTCGCAGCAGGCTCGCAAACACAGTCGGGCAGCGGTTAGGTCTCGAAACGGCGATGAGCCGGCAACCCCGCGTCCGGTCGCCCGATAAGCGCGGACCGGGCCCGAAAAACGCTCGTGGGCCCGAAGCACCAGTCGTCCGCCGGGGGCTCCGGCGGACGACGAAAATAAGTGATCTTGCTCAGCGCTACCCGTCACCGCGCATTATCTTAAACTCCTCTTAGGGAACAGCCCAAACGAATGCGCGTTTTGGGGTGATTTTCACACTTCGGTGGGGGCCGGAACCACGCGCGCCCCGGCCACCGGCCCGCTGGCGACCCGCACCGTGCGGCAGACGCCCGCCCCGGACACCTCGGTGCCCACGTCGACGGCCGAGGCCGCCGAGGAGCACAGGAACGCGCACGTCGGGCCCGAGCCGGACACGATGCCCGCCAGGGCGCCGGCCTGGACGCCCGCGCGCAACGTGCGGCGCAGCTTCGGGTTCAGGCTCACCGCGGCGGCCTGCATCTCGTTGCCCAGCAGCGACGCCAGCTGTTCCGGGTCGCCCGCGGCCAGGGCCGCCAGCACCGGGCCCGGCCCGGCGAGCCGGGGCGGGTCGCCCGCCCCCCGAAGGCGGTCGAGCTCGGCGAACACCGCGGGCGTGAGCAGCTCCCCGTCGGCGAACGCCAACACCCAGTGGAAGGTGTTGCGGGACAACACGGTGGCCAGCTCCTCGCCGCGGCCGGTGCCCAGCGCGGTGCCGCCGTGCAGCGCGAAGGGGACGTCGCTGCCCAACCGCGCGGCCAGCATGCGCAGGTCGCGACGCGGCACGTTGAGTTCCCACAGCGAGTTCATGGCGACCAGCACCGCCGCCGCATCCGCGCTGCCGCCGGCCATGCCACCGGCCACGGGGATGGATTTGTCGATCATGATCGAGACGTCGGGCGCCCGGCCGACGTGTTCGGCCATCAGCTCGGCGGCCTGCCAGGCAAGGTTGCGTTCGTCGGTGGGCAGTTTGTCGGCACCCTCGCCGACGAGCTCGAGCGACAGCACGTCGGCGTTGCGAACGGTCACCTCGTCGAGCAGGGAGACGGCCTGAAAGACGGTTGTCAGCTCGTGGTAACCGTCCTCGCGGCGGTCGCCGACCTCGAGATAGAGGTTGACCTTCCCGGGCACCCGAACGGTGACCGACCCGGTCGGCACCCACTGTGCGGCGGTATTGCCGTCAGACGCGGACACCGGAGCAGACTATCGCTGCCACCGGCCGACCACATGCAGCGGCACCGACGGCGCCGCGGTCAGCCCGGCGAGGTCTGCTGTTGCGTCGCGGTGTCAGTCGGTTCGTTCGATCTGCGCAACAGCCGGACGAAGTCGTCGATGGACAGGGTCTCGCCGCGGCGCGCCGGGTCGATGCTGGCGGCCAACAGGCGACTCGCCGACTCGTTCCCCGAGCCGGCCCACTCGACGAACGCGTTGCGGGCCGTCTTGCGCCGCTGCGCGAACGCGATGTCCACCAGTCCGAAGACCTGACGGCGGAAGGCCTCGTCGGTGGGCCACTGCGGGGTGGCGTAGCGGTCGATGCGCACGAGCCCGGAATACACGCGGGGAATCGGCCAGAAGACCGTCGGCGACACCATGCCGCACCGCCGAACCGACCCGAAGTAGCGGACCTTGACGCTGGGCACGCCGTAGTCTTTGCCGCCCGGCTCGGCGGCGAGGCGTTCGGCGACCTCCGCCTGCACCATGACGGTCACCGTCTGAATGGAGGGGAATTCGGCGAGCAGGTGCAGCAGCGCGGGCACCGCGACGTTGTAGGGCAGGTTGGCGACGACCGCGTTGGGTTGCGCGGCCAACTCTTCCCGGCGAAGGGTCAAGACGTCGCGGTTGAGTACGGTGAGCCGCTGCAATTCGCTGTGCGAGTGTTCGGCGACGGTCTGCGGCAGCCGATCGGCCAGGACCGGGTCGATTTCGACGGCGGTTACCGTGGCGCCGCGGTCCAGCAACGCCAACGTCAGCGATCCCAGGCCGGGTCCGACCTCGAGGACGTGGTCGGACCGGCCGACCCCGGAGGTCGAGACGATCCGGCGGACCGTGTTGGCATCGTGGACGAAGTTCTGACCGAGGGATTTCCGGGGCCGAAGGTCAAGTTCTTTGGCAAGCCGCCTGATCTCGGTGCGACCGAGCAGCCGGATGGTCAGCTTGCCCCTGCTCTTCCGCTGCACACGGGCCACGCGCCCCAACCCTGACGCTCGCGCGTCACCTCGGCGACTGCGATCTGCTCTTCCCGGGTCGCCAGGTCCGCGCGCGCGGCGAACCGCAGCCCGCCGTTGCGCTCCCAGGTGCCCTGATCGAACTGCACACCGCCGTAGTAGCCGTTGCCGGTGTTGATCGCCCAGTTCCCGCCGGCCTCGCAGCCGGCGATCGCGTCCCAGATCGAGCCGTTGGTGACCGGTGGCACGTCGGTGCCGGGCTTGGTGCCCACCCGCACCACCGCCTCGCGGGCGGGGGTGATCACGGTGTTGGCGATCGGCAACCGGCCGGTCTCAACGCCGTTGACGGTGGCGACCGCGAAGGTGACGTCCTGGGTGCCGGGGCTGCCCGGGTCTTCCACCACCTGGCGGCTCATGTTCATGTCCGGGTCCTCGACCCGACGGGCGTTGGGCTGCAACGGCATTCGTTCCGTCACCCGCTCGATCCGGTTGCGGGTCACCTGGATTTCCATGCCGTCGACAATGGGGGACGACGCGCTCGGCATCGCCTGGTCGCCTTCGAGGAGCGGGGCGCCGGCCGCGCTCAGCAGCCCCGCGACGTTGGGCGCGGGCAGGTGCACCGTACGGGTGGTGCCGCCATCGGTGATGCGGACCGTCTTCGCGCTGACGATGGGCAGCGCCATTCCCGCGAGCGGGACCCGGCTGCCGCGGGAGGCCGCGGCGGGGGCCGTGTCGGTCATGGCGAGTTGGGCCAGGGCCTCGTCGACGGTCGATGCCGTCGTCCACACCTGCCTGGTGTCGTGACCGTCCAGCGAGATCTGCAGCGGGCGGCTGCGGCGCAACACGATGTTGGCGGCGTCGTGCACCTTGACGTCCCCGGCGGGGTACAGGTCGTCCCGCTCGTCGACGGCGAAGCCGTTCTCCTGCACGATGTCGATGACCCGCGACTTCATGGTCGTGACCCGCATCGCAATGCCGTCGACGGTCAGCGTCACCGTCTTGCACGCGGAGACCGCGAATCCACCTGCGAACGCCAGAACCAGTAACAGTCCTCCGACGATGAGCCGCAACATCGGCGACGGTGTCTGATGAAGTTTTGTTAATACAGTCAACGCGCGTCTATCCCGACCACAGCAATTACTCCAACGACCTAATCAGCACCAAGCGACAAATAAGGGCCCGTAGGCCCCACCCTTTCGATCACAAGACGGTAACGAACCGGCCAAAGTTGAGCAACTCCGGCGCGAATTCGTTAACGCAATCGTCCCGTGCAGCGAGTCAACCGGGAGCCAGCCCGTAGACCCGCCGAGCGTTGCTCGTCGTGGCCTGCGCCAGCTCTTCGGCGGGACGGCCCACCAGTTCGGCGACCGCCCGGACAGTATAAGGAAGGCAATACGGCTCGTTCGGTGCACCGCGGTACGGATGCGGCGTCAAGAAGGGCGCATCGGTTTCCACCAGCAGTTGTTCCAGCGGTATCAGCGGAACGGCTTCCCGCAGGTCGCGGGCGTTGCGGAAGCTCGCCGTTCCCGACAGGCTGAGCAACCATCCGGCGTCCACGCAGCGGCGGGCCATCGCGGCGTCCGACGAGAAGCAGTGAAAGATCACCGTGTCGGGCGCGCCTTCGGCCGCCAGCACGTCGAGCACCTCGGCGTCGGCGTCCCGGTTGTGGATCATCAACGGTTTGCCGCACCGCTTGGCCAGGTCGATGTGCCAGGCGAACGCTTCCCGTTGGGTGTCCGGCTGCGCGCACCCGTCGAGGCGCCCGGGCCAATACAGGTCCAGGCCGGTCTCGCCGACGGCCACCACCCGGGGGTGGGCCACCAGCCGCTCTATTTCGCCGCGGGCGGCGTCGTCGAGCGCATCGGCGCGGGTCGGGTGCAGCGCCACCGCGGCGTACACCCGCGGATCCCATTCGGCGGCGCGGGTCACCCAAGCCGCCGAAGCCAGGTCGTCGGCGATGGTGACCACGGCCCCCACCCCGACCGCCGCGGCGCGATCCACGATGGCGCGCACGTCCCCGGCGTCCCGCGCGCCACAGGCGTCGAGGTGGGTGTGGGCGTCGACCAGGGGGGCCAGCGGTTCGGGTGCGGGCGGCGCTTCTCGTTCTCGTCGGTTGGAGCTCACGCGCACACAATAAGGTGGACTCTCGATGAGGCCCTTCTACGTCACCACCGCGATCACGTACCCCAACGGCAATCCGCACGTCGGGCACGCCTACGAGTACATCGCCACCGACGCCATCGCGCGATTCAAGCGGCTCGATGGGTTCGACGTGCGTTTCCTGACCGGCACCGACGAGCACGGCCTCAAGATGCTCGAGACGGCGGCGGCGGAGGGCCTTCCGACCGCCGAGCTGGCGCGGCGGAATTCCGATGTTTTTCAACGCCTGCAGGAGAAGCTCAACATCTCCTTCGATCGGTTCATTCGCACCACCGACGCCGACCATCACGAAGCGTCCAAGGAGATCTGGCGGCGGATGGACGCCGCCGGAGACATCTACCTGGACAGCTACACGGGTTGGTACTCCGTGCGCGACGAGCGGTTCTTCGTCGAATCCGAGACCGCGGTGGTCGACGGGACAAGGGTCGCCGTGGAAACCGGAACGCCGGTGACGTGGACCGAGGAGCAGACCTACTTCTTCCGGCTCTCGGCGTACACCGACAAGCTGCTGGCCCATTACGAGGCCAACCCGGACTTCATCGCCCCCGAAGTGCGCCGCAACGAAGTGGTCAGCTTCGTCTCCGGCGGCCTGCGCGACCTGTCGATCTCGCGCACCTCGTTCGACTGGGGCGTCAAAGTGCCCGACCATCCCGATCACGTCATGTACGTCTGGGTCGACGCGCTGACCAATTACCTGACCGGGGTCGGCTACCCCGACACCGACTCGCCGATGTTCCGCCGCTACTGGCCCGCCGACCTGCACATGATCGGCAAGGACATCATCCGGTTCCACACCGTCTACTGGCCGGCGTTTCTGATGTC
>NZ_LZJB01000218.1:0-33712 GCF_001666895.1 Mycobacterium sp. E3298 | reverse complement strand
AGACTGATCCAGTCGCAGTGGTCGGTGCCCGAGCTGAACTGCCAGCGGCCGTTGAAGAGGTAGCCCCCGTCGACGGGTTTGGCCACCCCCTGCGGCGCGTACGGTGACGCCATCCACGTGTCGACGTCGTCGGCCCAGATCTCGGCGGCGACCCTCGGGTCCGCGTACGCCAACTGATAGGGGTGCACTCCGACCACGCCGACGATCCAGCCGGCCGCCGGGTCCAGCGCCGCGGTCGCCATCGTCGTCTCGGCGAATTCGCGGGGGTGGGCCTCGAAACCCTGATACTGCTTGGTTTGCAGCAGCCGGATCAGGCCGGCGCCCTTCATCAGCTTGACCGTGTCGTCGGTGAGCCGGCCGATCCGCTCGGCCTCGGGGGCCTGGTCGCGCAACTGATCCGCCATCGCCACGACCCGGTCGAGTACCCGTTCGCTCATGTTGGTGTCCTTACGTCTGGGGGGCTTAGTAATGGTCTACCGCAGTTCGTGCCCCAGCCGAAGCCGTTCCCGATGAGCGGAAGAAAATGCGGCCGGAATCGACTGCACAACGCGGCGCGCACGCGCCGGGCCTGGCACGCCAGGATGACGCCCTCCAGCCGGTCGCAGGGCCGGTCCGCCTCCGAAGGTGCGCGCGCCCGATAGCCGGGACAACGTCACCGCAGTGTCCGGTGACCGGGAACCGGCCCGGCGGTCGACGGGCGATAGGACATACCGTGCGTGCTTGTGAGTGGCGCGGAGCTGGTCGATGTCGTCGTGGTCGGCGCCGGGTTCGCCGGCCTCTACGCCCTGCACAAGCTCCGCGGTCAGGGACTGTCGGTGCGGGTCCTGGAGGCGGCGCCGGAGCTCGGCGGCACCTGGTATTACAACCGCTATCCGGGGGCGCGCTGTGACGTCGAAAGCGTCGACTACTGCTATTCCTTCTCCGATGAACTTCAGCAAGAGTGGAACTGGACCGAGAAGTACGCCACCCAGGCCGAGATCCTCGCCTATCTGAACTGGGTGGCCGACAAACTCGACCTGCGCCGCGACATCACATTTCGCGCCCGCGTCGTGTCCTCGGCACTGGACGAAACAACGCTGCGCTGGGTGGTCACCACAGACGGCGGTGACGTCCTGTCCGCCCGTTTCTGCCTGATGGCGACGGGCCCGCTCTCGGCGGCTTTGACGCCTGACTTCCACGGACTCGAGTCGTTCGCGGGCGAGATCTACCACACCGCCGCGTGGCCCCAGCATGCCGTCGATTTCACGGGAAAGCGCGTCGCCGTCATCGGCACCGGTTCGTCTGGCATTCAATCGATTCCGATCATCGCCGAACACGCCAGGCATCTGTTCGTCTTCCAGCGCACGCCCAATTACAGTGTCCCCGCAGGCAACAAGCCGTTGAGCGAACGCGAACTCGACGACATCAAGGCGAACTATGCCGAAAGACGTCGGTTGTCGTGGCGCAGCGGCGGCGGGTCACCGCACATCACGGCGCCCAAGCCGACGATGGAGTTCACGCCGGAGGAACGTCGGGCCGCGTTCGAGAAGCGTTGGCAGCTAGGTGGTGTGCTGTTCTCGAAAACGTTCCCCGACCAGATGACCGACCTGACCGCCAACGACGAGGCACGAAAGTTCTACGAGGAGAAGGTGCGCGCGGTCATCGACGACCCTGCCCTGGCCGAGCTGCTCATACCCAATGACCACCCGATAGGCACGAAGCGGATCTGCACCGACAGCAACTACTTCAGCACCTTCAACCGGCCGAACGTGTCGCTGATCAGCGTGCGCGACACACCGATCGAATCCGTGGACGCCACCGGGATCAGCACCGCTGGCGTGCACTATGACGTCGACATGATCGTGCTCGCAACGGGTTTCGACGCGCTCACCGGTGCGCTGGCCAAGATGGACATCATCGGGCGCGGCGGTCGTCGGTTGCGGGACGACTGGTCGCACGGGCCGCGTACCTACCTGGGGCTGGGTATCGACGGATTCCCCAACCTGTTCCTGATCTCCGGTCCAGGGGCACCGGCTGTGCTGGCGAACATGGTGCTGCACGCCGAGGCGCAGGTGAATTGGATAGCCGCGGCCATTGCCTACCTCGATGACCACGGGCTGGCCGCGATCGAAGCGACCCGCGACGCGGTCGACGGCTGGGGAGCCGAATGCGCCCGCCTCGCCGACGCCACGTTGTTCACCAAGGCGGAGTCCTGGTACATGGGAGCCAACGTACCCGGAAAGCCAAGGGGATTCATGCTATTCGTCGGCGGCTTCGCCGCCTATAACGACATCTGCGCCGAGGTTGCCGGGGCCGATTACCCGGGCTTCGATCTGGTCGAGAGGTGACGATGAAGAGACTGGTTGGCAAGGTAGCGCTGGTCACCGGCGCAGGCAAGGGCACGGGACGGGTGCATTGTCAGCGCCTCGCCGACGAGGGTGCAGATGTGATCGCGCTCGATGCCGCCGCGGCGAGCGACGAGTTGCTCGACACTGCAAGGGATGTCGAAAGCCGCGGTCGACGCTGCGTGACGGGCGTTGCCGACGTGAGTGACTTGGAGGCCGTCACCGACGCCGTAGCGGCCGGCGTCACGGCACTGGGGCGCCTCGACATCGTCGTCGCGAACGCCGGAATCCACATTGCGGGCGGACGGACATGGGAACTTGACTCCCGGGATTGGCATCGCACGCTCGACATCAACCTGACCGGCGTATGGCACACGGTCAAGGCCGGCGTACCGCGCATGGGCGACGGCGGCGCCATTGTCATCATCAGTTCCACCAATGGTCTTCGCGGGACGCCCAATTCCGCGGCGTACACGGCGAGCAAGCACGCGGTGGTCGGGCTGGCGCGCACTCTCGCGAACGAGCTCGGCCCTACCGGCATCCGGGTCAACACGGTTCACCCGGGGCCGGTCGCGACCCCGATGATTCTCAACGACGGGACGTTTCGACGCTTACGCCCGGACCTCGAGAACCCGACCGCCGCGGATGTCGCGGAAGTGTTGCGGGCGCGCAACCTGCTGCCGGTGCCCTGGGTAGAGCCCGTCGACGTGGCCAATGCGGTGGTGTTCTTGGCCTCCGAGGAGGCCCGCTACATCACGGCCACCCAGCTCGTCGTCGACGCCGGCCTCTCGCAGAAGGCGACATGATCGGGCGGTGGGGATGATGGAAGACGACGGCGGCGGCGCGCCGGCATATGAACCGCTCGCCCAGTCCGTTCGCCGGCTGATCGACGCGACGATCCGCACCGAGGCCGGCGCGGGTCCCGTTGCGGCCGCGAAGAGGCACATCGATTGCGCCGTGGAGCAATTGAGCGAGACGCTCATGCCGGGCTCGTTCGGTGTTCGCCATCCCTCCGACGGACAACCGGTCACCTCCGGCAATGTGATGATCGGCGCGCGCAACCCGGTCGCCCCTCCGCTGGTCATTCGCCGCGACGCCGGTGGTGTCGTCTGGACGGAGATCACACTGGGCGCCGCTTACGAAGGCCCACCGGGACACGTCCATGGCGGAGTGTGCGCGTTGGTCCTTGACCACGTCCTGGGCGCGACCGCGCACGAACCCGGTCGACCGGCCTACACCGGCACGCTCACGCTGCGCTATGTCCGGGGGACCCCGCTGGGTCCGGTGCGGGTACAAGCGTGGGTCGACCGCGTCGAGGGTGTGAAAACCTTCGCGAAGGGGCAGATCACCGATAGCCAGGGGATCACGGTCGGTGCGGAAGGCGTGTTCATCAAGCCGCGCGGTGACCGTGACTGAGTGACTCACGGCCGATCGGTGACGGCCTCCGCCGGAATCCGATGCTGTTCTCGGTCCACCAATCTCAGCGCACGCGCGGCCTTCGCGGGAGCTTGCAGGAATGCGGTATGCGGCGCCCGCGGGCCGCGGTGCTGCGATAAATGCGGGTCTGCGTTTGCGGGCTCGTCGTGTTCCGTGGCAGCGGTGAGTGGAGGCTCATCGCCTCGGCGGCCCGACCGCAACTGATTCATGACGGCAACGGCGAGGACGGCGGCCGCGGCGGTGCCCAGCCCCTGTGCCCAGCCCACAGGGCCGACCGGTGTGCAGCCCAGGAGTTGGCTGATCCCCGGGGTGCTGATCATCGCGGTGAATGCTGCGAACGAGCCGGCCGCGGTAAGCAGCACCAGCGGCGCGTGCGAGTCGACCACCGTCTGGCCCAACTCGACCGCGACCAACGAGATCAGCGCGACGGTGGCGGCCCGCTGCGGCAGCCCGGTGACCGAGGCCATCGCCCACGCCGACGTGGCGGCGGTGGCGGTGAGGGCTCCGCGCGCGGCCACGGCTCGCAGGAGCGCGCGTTCGTCGATGCCGCTCCCGACGCGCTGTACCGGCCCCGCGGGCGTGCTGACGGCGACAGCGGTCGCGGGTAGCGCGTCGGTGAGCGTATTGATCAGCAGCAACTGGCGGGTGTTCAGCGGCGAGGTTCCGGCGATCGCCGTGCCGATGACGGAGAAGATCACCTCGCCGGCATTCCCGCCGAGCAGGCCGGCCACGGCCGCCTGGACTCCACGCCAGAGTCGGCGGCCTTCGTCGATGGCGGCGACGAGCGTCTCGATGCGGCCGTCGGTGAGCACCAGGTCGGCGGTCGTGTGCGCGGAGTCGCTGCCGCGCGCGACCACACCGACGCCGACGCTTGCCGCCCGGATCGCGGCGGCGTCGTTGGCGCCGTCGCCGACCATGGCGCACACCCGCCCGGCGCGCTCGAGCGTCTGGACCACCTGCACCTTGTTCTCCGGCGACATCCGGGCGAAGATCACCCGCTCGGTAACCGCGCGCTGCTGATCCTGCCGGGACAGGGCGTTCCATTCCGACCCGGTGATCACCTCGTCGGCGCTCACCGTGACCCCCAGCTCGCGGGCGATGGCGGTGGCGGTGGCGGGATGGTCGCCGGTGATCAGCCGGATCGCGACGCCCCGGTCGGCCAGGTCCGCCAGCAGCTGCGGCGCCTGGGGGCGCGGGGTGTCCGAGAGGCCCAGAAATCCGGTGAGCGCCAAGCCCGTCTCGCACAATCCGGTGATGGCGTCCGGGTCTTTGCGCAACGCTCGCGCCTGTGCCGCGGTCAGGCGCCGCTGGGCCACCGCGATCGTTCGCAGTCCCGCGGTCGTCAGCGCGGCGACGGCGTCGTCCACGACTGCGCCGACCTCACCGCACGCCGCCAAGACCACCTCGGGTGCGCCCTTGACGGTCAACTGGGTGCCGGTCACCGAGGCCGAGAACGCCCGGCCGGACCGGAACGGCAGATGCGCGTCGGGGTCGGGGCGCGAACCGGAGTCCGGCACCGCGTCCGCCGCCTTGATGATGGCCTCGTCGGTGGCGTGCACGTGCGGGTTGCCGTCGTCGGCCGGCGCGGCCTGGGCGGCGCACCGCAAAACGTCCTCGCGGGAATGGCCCGCCATGGGGTGGACCTCGGCGACGCGAAGACGGTTCTCGCTCAGCGTTCCGGTCTTGTCGAAGCAGACCACCTCGACGCGACCGAGCGCCTCGGTCGCCCGCGGGACCCGGACCAGCGCCCCGCATTCGCCCAGCCGCTGCGCCGACGCCGATTGGGCGAGGGTGGCCATCAGCGGCATGCCCTCGGGGATGGCCGCCACGGCGACCGCGATGGCGCTGCCCAGCGCTTGGCGCAGCCCGCCTGCGCGGAACAGGCCGAGCCCGCCGACCAGAACGCCGCCGCCCGCGCTGAACGGGAACGCGCGGCGCATCAGCTGGCTGAGTTGATGGTGCAGGCCGACGGTCGGCAGGTCACCGGAGGCCAGTTCGGCCGCGCGGCGGGTCTGGGTGTCGGCCCCGACGGCGGTCACCAGCGCCACCGCGGTGCCGGCCACCACGGTGGTTCCGGCGTAGATCATGCAGCGGCGCTCGGCCAGTTCGGCCCCGGGCGTGGCCTCGACCTGCTTCTGCACCGACAGGGATTCACCGGTCAGGGACGACTCGTCGACCTCGAGGTCGTGCGCCTCGATCACCCGAGCGTCGGCGGGCACCACCTCGTCGCTGCGCACCTCGATCACGTCGCCGGGCCGCAGTTGCTCGACGAGGACTTCGCGGTAGCCCCGCGCGGCATCGGTCCCCGGGGTGACGACGCGGGCCGGCGGGGCCTGCTGGGCCAGCAGGCGGTTCAACCGGTTCTCGGCCCGTAGCTGTTGGGCGGTCGACAGCAAGGCATTTCCGGTCAGCACGGCCCCGACCATGATCGCGTCGGCCGGTGAGCCCAGCAGGGCTGTTGCCGCCGAACACAGCCCGAGGATCGGCGTCAACGGATCACCGGTTAGTTCGGCGGCGGCGGCCCTGGCGAACTCCCACGCCGCGGCCGGGAACCGCGTGCCGCCCGGTGTGGGTTCGGTTGCGGCAGCGGGCTCCTCGGGGTCGCGCAATGCCGCCAGCACCTCGCGGGCCTGCTCAGCAGACATCGCGTGCCACTCGTAGGCCGGGGCCGGCCGGGGTGTCGAAGTGTGAATCGCGCCGCGGGCCAACAGGTATCCGGACAGGATCCCCGCGACGGCACCGATGGTCACCGGGCCGGGCCCGCGCAACCGGCGCACCCCGGGCACCATGAACACCGCGCCCAGCGCCGAAGCTCCCACCGATATCGCGATACCCTGCTGACTTGCCGACCGGGCCGCGGGCAACGCATGCAACACCCGCCACGCTCCGGCCAGGTCGTCGAGCATCAGGTCCGCAGTCCAAGGCGGCGGGCCGTCGACACTGGGCTTGATTCCCAACGCCAGGTCGGCGCCCGAAAGCGCTTGTGCGCCAAGCGAGGACAGCACCGCGACGGTGTGCCCGTCATGCTGCAGGCGCGAAACCGCATCGGCGAGTGCATGATCGATGCCGCCGTCACGGACTGGCAGGACATCGTCGAAAGCGGGACGCAAGTCGCCGAGCAGGTCGGTGTCGACCGACACCAGGCGCGCGCCCGAGTCACGCGCCCGGGTGATCAGAGCCGGCGCGAGCGGGTGAGGGGCCGGTGCGACGAGCGCCTCGACCGTATCGCTGGCCCCCTGCTCGTCGGTTGCGGCCGCGGGAATCGGGTGCCAGCCCGGGGCCGCACCGTCGTCGAGCAGGTCCTGGGCGCGGGTCCAGGCGCCGAGCAACTCGCCGTCGCGGGCGCCGCGCACCCGCACCACCCGCATCCTCTGGTCGCACAACACGCGCGGATCGATGAGCAGCGCGTCGACTCTGTCGAGTCGGCGCAAACCCTCCGGCCGCAGCGGCAGCACCCCGTGCTTATCCGCCAAGCCCCTGCCCAGCGTGGCCGCAAACGCCTCGTGCGAGGTGCGCATGGCCTTGGGCGAGGCCGCCAGCGCCGCGTTCGACGCCATCGTCACGTTGCGGGTGAGGGCTCCCGTCAGCCCGACGCCAATCAGCTGAACCCACGCTGCGCGCTTCCCGTGACGGTCGATCGGACCGGCCGGCGCGGGAACCGGGCGCGCCAACCGCTGCATCTCCGGCTCGTCGGCGTGCCGGGCCAATTCCGGCTCATAGCGGGCCCATGCCCGCGCGGCGGCCCGGGACTCCGCGGCCTTGAAACCTTGCATCGCCAGGTCGACGGACAGCTTCGCCGGTGACAACGTGACGACATGCGCGGCGGTGCCGAACACCGACAATGCGGTGTCCGTCGCACCGGGGCCGATGCCGCTCTCGAGCGCGCGGCGCAGCCACGGTTGGTGATTCGCGATCGCCGACACCGCCTCGACGGCGATCGGGGCAGCCGGCAATCGCAACGCCCGGCCGGCGACCGCGACCGCGAACCCGGCGGCGTTCACGGCCACCATCGCGCCGCGGGTGACCAACAGCAGCCCGTCGCCGGGCAGGCTTTCGGCGCGCGTGGAATCGCCTGCACCGTAGGCTGTTTCAGCGCTGTCAAGCGCGGAGCAAAGCTCGTCGAGCGACGCCCCGCCGTCGTCGATCTCAACAACCACCCGCGACAGCGGACGGTTCAGGCTGACCTTGGTGACACCGGGCTGTGCCCGCAGCGCATCGACGGCGGCGCGGCCACGTGTCGCCCCGCCCGTGCCGTCGAGGCCGCGTACCTCGATCCACAGCCGCCCGTCACCGCGCCCGCACCGTCGGGTCAGCGTGGAGCGAGATACCTCACCCGAGACCACTTTTGCGCCGACCCGGACCGGCAGCGCGACAGCCTCGAGACCGGCGGTCGCCAGCCTGCCGACCGCGTCGCCAAGTCCCGCGGCGGCGCCGAGCCCCGTCGACACCACCCGCAGCGGCGAAAGCTGTCGCACGCGCAACCCCTTTCACGCACATGACGAATGGTTGCTTCGCGGTTCTCCGCGAGGGAAGGCCGCCGACCGACGCTGGCCGACGACTGCAAACCCGACCAACCTAACTCGGGGTCAGGGACCCAGCAACTTGAGACGGGTACTGGTAAAGAACATGTAACAAGTGATCGCGGCTGTTAGGGCCGCTCGATCAAAATGTTCGGGCCACCTGATTCGCAGATTGAGCAAACCCCCATAGGCCGAGGTGGTTACGCCCGCTCCGGAAGGAAGCCGGCACGCCCTCGATGGTCGTGCCGTGCGTCCTAACGTGTGGGGATCAGCGGTGGTCCGCTGCCGCGATCCCGGCGACGAGGAGCAACCATGAGTGACATCGACGACCTGTCCGCGCGGCTGCGCCGACTCGAGGACGAGCGCGACATCGCCCGTCTCATCGCCTCGTACGGTCCTGCGGTGGATGCCGGGGATGCCGAGGCCACTGCGCGCCTGTGGGCGAGCGACGGCAGCTACGACGTCGATGGCTGGCGCATGGAGGGCCGGACCGCCGTGCACGCCATGGTCGAGTCGTCGGCCCACCAGAACCTGGTGGCCAAGGGGTGCTGTCATTTCTTGGGGCCATGCGTCGTCACCGTCACCGGCGATTCGGCGGTGGCGCTATGTGAGTCCCTGGTGCTGATCCGCGACGGCGACGGATATCGCGTATGGCGTTGTACCGCAAACCATTTCGTGATGGTCCGGGTCGAGGGGCAATGGCGGATCGGTGCGCGCACCAGCCGAATCCTGGACGGCAATCCCGCCGCCCACGAGTTGCTGACCGCGGGCCTGGCGGGGTCGGTCGCGGCGGAGTGAGATTCGCCCGCGCTCGCGATCGCCGCTAGTCCCTGGTAAGAAACGCCAGCACGGTGCTCTCGAACGCCTCCTTGGCCTCGATCATCGCCCAGTGCCCGGAGTTCGGGAAGATGTGCAGCTCCGCATTGGGGATGGTGCGCATCGGGATCAGCGCCATGTCCGGCGGGCTCACGCGATCGTCGCGCCCCCAGGTCAGCAGGGTGGGCGCGGTCAGCTTGTGCATGACGGCCCACGGCATCGGCCGGTCGGACGCGGCCATGGCGGCGTTCATCGCGCCGAAGGCCGCTTTCCCGTACATGCGGCGCGCGGCGGCCAGCGTGTCCGGGTCGGTGGCCAGCTCCCAGCGTTCCTCGACCAGCTCCTCGGTGATCAGCGCCTGGTCGTAGACCATCGATTTCAGCCAGTCGACCAGCCGCTGCCGCGTGGGATCCTCGACGAACTCCTGCAGCAGCCGGATGCCCTCGCTGGGGCTGGGGCTGAAGATGTTCGTCCCGATGCCGCCGATGGTCACCAATCGGTGGACGCGGTCCGGGTTATTGGTGGCGAAGTTGATGCCGACGCCGCCGCCCATCGAGTTCCCGACGATGTGCGCGCGTTGGACGCCGAGCGCGTCCAGGAAGGGCGGCACGGTGCCGAACGCGGTCACCATCGGGTGACCGCCGAAATCGTCGCTGACGCCGAACCCGGGAAACTCCAGGATCAGGCAGCGGAATCGCGCGGCGAACGAGGGGAGTATGCCGCGGAAGTTGCGCCACCCCGTGACGCCCGGTCCGGAGCCGTGCAGGAACAGCAACACCGGGGCGGATTCCGGGCCGCAGTCGTAGTAGCGCAAAGCGCCCTTGGGAGTGCTGATTTCGCGCAGGTCTTGCTGGGTAACGGTGTCGGCCACGGGTGTCACCTTGCCATGCCGTGGCGGTCAGCTCTGCTGGTGGCTCGATTCACTGCAATTCAGGAGCTCTTTGAGCGCTGCGGGAAAGGTGTCGGCGAGGTCCCAGAGGTCGGCAACGAGGTCGGGGCAGGAGATGAGGCCGATGCCCAGGCGGCCGTTGAGCGACATGACCGTGATGTTGAGTGCGGCGCCGGCGATGATCGGACCGAGCGGATACATGGCGTCGACCCGGCAGCCCATGAAGTAAAGCTGTTCCTGTGGTCCGGGCACGTTGGACAGCACCAGGTTGTGCGGCGGCTTATCAGGCAGCGGTATCCGGGGCAGTAGCTTCATCGCCGTGCCGAACATGGTCTGTCCGGCGACCTGCGTCCAGTCCTGCAGCAGGCTGGACCCCATGGCGGCGGCGTGGTCCTTGGCCGCGGCGTTGCCCCGCGCGATGCTACTCAGCCGTTCGGCCGGATCCTCGATATGGGTCTCCAGCCGGCACAGCATCCACGTGGTTTGGTTGCGGCCCGGCCGGTCTGATTTGCCCCGCACCGAGACCGGCACACTGGCCACCATCGGGCTGTCCGACAGTTCGTCGCGGTCCACCAAGAACTGCCGCAACGCGCCGGCGCATAGGGCGGTCACCACGTCGTTGACGGTGACTCCGAACCTGTTCTTCACCTTTTTGACGTCGTCGAGATCAAGGGTGGTCAGGGCGACGTTGCGGCGCCGCGTGAATGGGCCGTTGAACGCCGTCGGCGGCGCCGCGAACGGGGCGGCCATGGTCTGCCCGCCACCGCGGGCCCGCAACAGCGTTTGCGCCAGCGTCAGCGCGGTTGCCGG
This sequence comes from Mycobacterium sp. E3298, assembly GCF_001666895.1. Taxonomy (NCBI): domain Bacteria; kingdom Bacillati; phylum Actinomycetota; class Actinomycetes; order Mycobacteriales; family Mycobacteriaceae; genus Mycobacterium; species Mycobacterium sp. E3298. Next base: position 22,916 of record NZ_LZJB01000218.1, on the reverse strand, counting down.
CAACACCTTGGCCAGGCGCCACGGCCGCAACCCGGCGCCGATGAGTCCGGACGCGGCGATCTGCAGGGGATTCGCCCCGCCGGACCGGGCGGCGGGCTTGGGGGCTGGGGCGTCCGGCGCGGTGCTGCACAACTGGGCCAGGAGATTGGCGCCGCCCACCCCGTCGATCACCGCATGGTGGGCCTTGAGGACGACGGCAAGCGCGTCGCCGCCGTGCAGGCCTTCGATCACCCACATCTCCCACAGCGGACGATCGCGATCCAGTGCCAGCCCGGCGACGTGCCCGCAGATCTCCGCTAACTCCCTCGACCCGCCCGGTGCCGGCAGCGCGACTCGTTGGAGGTGCCGCGCGAGGTCGAAACGATCGTCGTCGACCCAGACCGGATGGTCGAAGTTCAGCTGATTGTCCGCCAGCTTGAGACGGAATTCGGGCACCGCGTCCACTCGCGCCGCCAGCGCCCTCCGGAACTGGCTGAAGGTGTAGCCGCCCGGCATGTCACTCGGGTCGAGCTCCAACACGCAGCAAACATTCAGCGGCTGTGTCGGAGATTCGAGGTAGAGGAAGAACGCGTCTAACCCACTGAGTCGTTGCATATCCGCTCGTATCTTTTGTGCGCTCTGACCGCTGGTCACATGACCTCTGGTCAGCGCCGGGTGCCACCGGCGAACGCAATCAGGGTCGACCGCAATCTCTAGGTGTGATCTCTATCTGTAGCCGTTTCGCCGTCTCGGGCAAACATGTGAGCGAGACATTTAACGAAATCGCCACCGGCGTTCACCGGCGCGCAGGACTCAGCCCCGCGCCGTCCGCCTCGCCATGGCCGAGTCGGGCGCGGCCCAGTCGGTTGACACCTTGCGATGCCTGATCAGCCAGGCGTCGCCGTCGGGCACCAGCGTGTCGCGGTACCGGCCGAAATGGTCAAGGCCGGCGTGGGTGAGCACCGTGAAATACGACGACACCTGTGCGGAATCCCGGGTCAATTCGGTGAACAGCAGGTTGGTGAGGTTGTGGCGCACAATCGGCTGGACGTTTGACGGCCGGTTGACGTTGACGCCGCCGAGGAACGACGCAATCGCCGAACGGCCGCGCAACGGCTCGAGGCCACGAATCTCCAGGACGCCGTCGGCGCAGAACGTCTCGGCGAGGCCCGCCACGTCGCCGGCGTCACCCGCCCAGTTGTATCGCGCCAGGGTGTCGCGGATCCGCTCGCGCGCCACCAATTCCCAGTTCTCCACCGTCGTGACTCCTCGGGCGCAGCCTAATACGCGAAAGCGCAACCGCTACTTCACGATGTGGGGCCGAAAACCGAGGCGGTTGGAAGGTGTCACGCCGTTCAGGTCGAAGATCGCGATCAGGGCGCGCAGCAGCGCGGGGGACCAGTCCTCGAACGGCTGCGCGTCCAGTCGATCAAGGACTTCGGCGCGGAGATACTCGATGCCCGAGGGGTGTTGAGGATCGCTCATCGCGCATACCGATGGCGCGCGGGACCCGGTTCGGTGCTCAACGAGCCAGCTCCCTTCCCGACGAGTTTCTGGCGTCGACGCTAGGACCGCCGCCTCGCACTTGTACAGCCAACTGGCCAAATTCAAATGTGCATGAAACATCGGCTATGGGATCGGGAACGCGGCGTTCGGCGCCGCTTATTCCGCATGCGGGAATGAATCCCGGCCCGGGGCCGTAGAACAACGCATGGAACTCAATGACGCCGCCCGCGACCTCATTGGCAGGGGCGCCGACGCCACCCTGGTGACCCTGAGCCCCGACGGCAGCCCCCAAGTCAGCCTGGTGTGGGTCGCCTTGCAGTCCACCCCCGACGGGGACGAACTCGTCACCGCGCACCTGGCCGCGCACAAGAAGGTTCGCAACGTCCGCAACGACCCCCGGGTGGCCGTCACCATCGTGTCGCTCGACGGGGCGCACACCGGGATGCGGCCCTACCTCTCGATCGCCGGGACTGCACGGATCGTCGAGGGCGGCGCACCCGAGCTTCTCGCCCAACTCAACCCGATTCTGGGCGACCCGGGTACCCAGTTCCCGCCGGACGGCGCGCCGCCCGGGTTCCTGACCCGCATTCGCATCGACAGGGTCGGCGGAATCGGCCCCTGGGCGGCCTGACCCCGAATTTTGGGACTTCCGCGACGGTCGGTAGCGGAATACAGTGGGTGGGTGAAGACGGGCGAAGACGGCAGGCACCTGCGGACCTGCCCCCTCTGTGAAGCCATGTGCGGCTTGGAGATTCACGTCGACGGCGGCAAGGTAACCAGCATCCGGGGCAACCGCGACGACGTGTGGAGCCGCGGGCACATCTGCCCGAAGGGCGTCTCACTTGCCGCGCTGCACGACGACCCCGACCGCATCCGCCGGCCCATGATCAAGGTCGACGGCGAATGGCACGAGGTGAGCTGGGACGCGGCGTTTCGCCGCTGCACCGAGTTGCTGACGCCCGTGATCTCCAAGTACGGGATCGGGGCGGTCACCGCCTACACCGGCAACCCGCTGGCGCACTCGTTTTCCCTCGCCCGCTACGCGGGCGTGCTGATGGGGATGTCGGGGATGCCGGTCACGTATTCGCCGGGCACCGTCGACCAGTGGCCGAAGAATTTGTCGTCGCATCTGATGTACGGCCTCTGGTGGAACTTCCCCGTCCCCGACATCGAACGCACCGACCTGATGGTCATCATGGGCGCCAACCCCGCCGCGTCGCAGGGGTCGCTGCTGGCCGCGCCCGACGTGATGGGCCTGATCGAGGGGATCCGCAAGCGCGGCAAGGTCATTGTGATCGACCCGGTCCGCACGCAGACGGCGGCCCGGGCCGACGAATGGCTTCCGATCGTGCCGGGTACCGACGCCGCGCTGCTGCTGGCGGTGGCGCACACCCTGTTCGACGAAGATCTGATCCATCCCGGGCCGCACGTGGACGGCGTCGACACGATGCGGCGGGTCGCCGCGGATTGGCCACCGGAGCGCGTCAGCGCGGTCACGGGCATCGCCGAGGACCGGATCCGGCGTCTGGCCCGCGAGCTCGCCAGGACCGAAAGGTCGGTGGTGTACGGCCGGATCGGGTTGTGCAATCAGGAGTTCGGCAGCCTGGCCAGCTGGCTGGTCGACGTCGTCAACATCCTGACCGGGCATTTCGACGTACCCGGGGGAGCGATGTTCCCAAAGCCGGCGGCCTGGTCGATCACCACTCAGCCGCTGCCCGGCCTCGAGGGCGGTCTGCCGGAATTCGGCCGCTGGCACACCCGCGTGCGCGGGGCGAAGGAGGTGCTGGGCCAGGCCCCGGTGTCCTGCATGGCCGAGGAGATCGCCACCCCGGGCGACGGGCAACTCAAGGCGCTGATCACGGTCGCGGGCAACCCGGTGTTGTCCACGCCCGGCGGCGACAAGCTCGACGAGGTGCTGCCGATGCTGGAAGCGATGATCTCCGTTGACCTTTGGCTCAACGAGACGACGCGGCACGCCGACGTGATCCTGCCCGGCCTGTCGCCGCTCGAGCAACCGCACCACGACGATCTCATCCTGCTCTTCGCGATCCACAGCATCGCGAATTACTCGCCGCCCGTGTTCGATCCGGGCGACCGCCCGCACGAATGGGAGATCCTGATCCGCCTCACCGGCCTGTGCGCCGGCACGCCGGCCGAAGATGTCGACGTCGCCACGATCGACGACGGGTTCTTCGATTACCTGGCATTCACCCAAGGCCTCGACGGTGCGGAGATCCGCAAGCTGTACGAGCATGGTGGCCCCGAGCGCATGCTGGACCTGACGCTGCGAACCGGACCGTTCGGGGACCAGTACGGCAAGAATCCCGGCGGGTTGACGCTGGATCTGCTCAAGGCCAACCCCAACGGCATCGACTTCGGACCGATGGTGCCGCAACTCCCGGACATCCTGGGGACACCCGACAAGAAGATCCGGTTGGCGCCGCAGTACCTTCTCGATGACCTACCGCGGCTGGCCGCCAGAATGGAACGACCGGCCGAGCCGCTGGTTCTGGTGAGCCGCCGGCACCTTCGCTCGAACAACACCTGGCTACACAACGTGCCCGCGCTGATGAAGGGAAAGGACCGGTGCACGTTGCTGATTCATCCCGACGACGCGGCCAGGTGCGGCGTCACGGACAATGACGTCGTCACCGTCAAATCGGCGGCCGGCGAGATCAAGGTGCCCGTCGAGGTCACCGAAGCGATCAAACCGGGCGTGGTGTCGATGCCGCACGGCTGGGGGCATGGCAAGCCGGGCACCCGCATGGCGGTGGCCAACGGATCGCCGGGAGCGAACACGAATGTGCTTTCCCCGCCGACGTTTATCGACGAGCCGTCGGGCAACGGCGCGCTCAACGGCATACCGGTGACGATCATCGACGATCAGGCCCGATTCCGTCCCGCACACAAACACTGAATTCGTGCTACCCCTCATCCCCCTATCGCTTGGTTAACGGCAGGCGCCGGTCTGTGGTTCATCTCACGCCGACCGCCTTTATCTGAACCGTCCGGTGGGGCCGCCCGTCGGCATAGGCATGACTGCAACAACACATCTCACTTCCCCCAGCGGGGCCGCTCAGCGTGGACGCGGCGCACCGCACATCGCCGGGGCCGCGGTGGCCTTCACCCCACACCGCTACAAGCAGGACGAAGTCGCCAGGGAGTTAACCGAATTCACCGACCCGAGGTTCCTGCGTTTCGCGCAGACAACGGGGGTCGACCAGCGCAGCCTGGCGCTACCGCTGTCGCGCTACCCGCGGCTGAGCGGCTTCACCGAGGCGAACGACGCCTACCTCGAGGTCGCCGTCGACCTCGGCGAGCGCGCGATACGTTCGGCGTTGGAAGAGGCTGGCGTCGAACCGCACGAGGTGGACACCATTGTTGTGGTATCGAGCACCGGCATCGCGGTGCCCACCATCGACGCGCGGCTGATGACCCGAATCGGGCTGCGGCCCAACGTCAAACGCGTCCCGCTGTTCGGCCTCGGCTGTGTGGCCGGCGCGGCCGGGATGGCGCGCGTCCACGACTACCTGCATGGCTACCCTCGCGACGTGGCGGTGCTGCTGTCGGTCGAGTTGTGTTCCCTCACGCTGCAGCGGGACGATACCTCGATCCCCGCGCTGATCGGGGTGTCCCTGTTCGGCGACGGCGCCGCCGCGATCGTCGCCGCGGGGTCAGATCGAAACCCGTTGAACGGCAAAGCCGGTCCGCGGGTGCTCGCCACCCGCAGCCGCGTGGTTCCGGAGACGGTCGACGTCATGGGGTGGAACGTCGGCTCCAGCGGATTCCAGCTCGTGATGTCGCGCGACGTCCCGAAGATGGCCGAAACCTACCTAAGGGGCGAGGTCGACGGTTTCCTCGCCGACCACGGGTTGTCGCTCGCGGACATCGCCACCTGGGTGTGTCATCCCGGCGGCCCCAAGGTGCTCGACTCGATCGAGGAGGCCCTGGACCTACCGCCGGAGGCCATGGTTCACAGCCGAGAGTCGATGCGGGACAACGGGAACGTCTCCTCGGTGTCCGTGCTCGATGTGTTGCGCCGGACCCTCGCGGAACCGCCGGCCGCAGGGTCGTACGGCGTCATGCTGGCGATGGGGCCGGGTTTCAGCTTCGAGCTGCTCCTGCTGCAGTGGTGAGGGGCGAGACCATGTACTACTACCTATTCATCCTGGCCGTCGGCGCGGAACGTCTGGTCGAGCTGGCAGTGTCGCAACGAAACACCAAATGGTCACTGGCCCATGGCGGCAAGGAGTTCGGCCGTGACCATTACCCGGCGATGGTCAGTATGCACACCCTGCTGCTGGCCTCGTGCGTCGTGGAGACCTGGGCCCTCGCCCGGCCGTTCATCCCGTGGCTGGGGTGGCCGATGCTCACCGTCGTGGTGCTCAGCACGGTGGTGCGCTGGCGCTGCGTGGCCGTGCTCGGCAGGCATTGGAACCCGAGGCTGATCGTCATCCCGGGCGCGCCGTTGGTCCGCGACGGGCTGTATCGCTGGGTACGACACCCGAATTACGCGGCGGTCGCTGCGGAGGTGGCGGCGCTGCCGCTCGTTCACTCGGCGTGGCTCACGGCGATCGCGTTCAGCATCGCGAACGCGATCGTGCTCAGGGTGCGGATCCGTGCGGAGAACGCCGCATTGGGCTTGGTGTGAGGACTGCTTCGGCGATCACGGCGCGATGGGCCGATTCGTCCATTCCCGGTCGGGCCGGCGCGACGAGCGGAACCACCCGCCCGCCGCGCCGGTACCGCCGTCGGTCGGAATGGTGTGGCCGGTGACGAATGCGGACAAATCCGAGGCCAGGAACAAGATCACGCGGGCCTGGTCCTCGGGCTCGCCCATCCGGCCGACCGGAACCCACTGGGGCCACTGGGCCTGTTCGTCGTGAGACAGCCACTGCGAGTAGGGCACCTGCAGGGATTCGGTGACGTCGGGCGCAATCGCGTTGACCCGCACCCCATGCCCGCCCACCTGAACCGCGAGGCTTCGGGTGAACTGAATGACCGCGGCCTTGAACGCGGCATAGACCGGATCCTCGGGGTAACCGCGCAGCCCCTCGACGGAGGACACGTTGACGATCGCGCCGGCCCGGCGGGCGACCATCGCGGGCAGGAACGCGTGGGTGACGAGGAAGACGTGGTGCAGGTTGATGCGGTACAGCTCGTCCCAGAGCTGGGGATCGGTGTCGGCGAAGTTCCCCGGATGGCGCAGCCAGTGACCGACGTTGTTCACCAGCGCGTCCACCCGGCCGTAGCGATCCAGCACCGATCGCGCCATGTCGTCGACCGCCGCAGCGTCGCGGACGTCCGTGACCACCGCCACCGCCGACCCACCCGCGGCGGCGATCTCGTCGACGGTCCGTGCCGCAAGCCCGCCGTCGATGTCGACGATGACCACGTGTGCGCCCTGGTGGGCGAACAGCCGCGCGGTCGCCGCACCGATGCCGCCGCCACCGCCTGTGACCACCGCGACGCGGTCGCCGAGCAGCGCGTCAGCGCGCGTTTCGTCCTTCATTGCTCATATCTTGGGCCACCGGGCGAAGCTGGTCGATGCCCGGGCCGGGAATCGCAGAATGTCGCTATATACCCACCGGACACGGGTGGTAAACCGTGATGTAGCCAACATTCGTGTCGCCTTCACCTGAAGTTATTCGCGCCCCAGGGCGGGTATTCGGTGCGCACTTAGGAGGGAGCGCAATGGTGAGCACCGATCCGCATCGCTTATTGCCAAGTGGCGCAATGAAGCGGCGAGTCCACCATCGCCATAGCCCGCAGTCGTTCGCGGTCGCGTTGGCCAGCAGGCTGATCGTGAAAACCACGGTGCGCGCGTGGGCTTTTACCCCCAACTTGCACTGGCCGTTCGAATACGTCGATGGCTTGGCGGGATTGCTGCCGCGGTTCGGCATCTCGGCGAAGATCGAACCGGTGCGGCTGGAAAACTGCGCGGCCGAGTGGGTTTGCGCGCCGGGTGCCTCGACTGATCGCGCGATTCTGTATCTGCACGGCGGCGCCTTCCTCACTTGCGGTCTCAACACCCACCGGTCGGTCGTCACGCGCCTTTCCAAGGCCGCGGACGCCGCAGTCCTCACGGTCGGGTATCGAAAGTTGCCCAACCATCAGATCACCGACGCGATCGAGGACGGCATGAGCGGCCTTCGCTGGCTGCAAGATCGCGGCTTCGACGGCGACCGGGTGGTCGTGGCAGGCGACTCCGCCGGGGGGTACCTGGCGTTCATGACCACGCTGCTGGCCATCAGCAGCGAGCTGATGCGGCCCGCCGGCATCGCCACGATCTCGCCGTTCACCGACGCTGATCCGGGCCGAAAGCTGAGGCACCGCAACGCGCGCCGGTGCTCGATGTTCACCCGCGGCGCGCTGTCGATGTTCGCGCAATACCTCAGCCAGGCGCAGCTGGTGGACGGGCGCGAGGAGTCCACCGTGGCCTCACCGGTGGACGCCGACCTGTCCGACTTGCCGCCGGTCACCATCCACGCCAGCTCAGACGAATTGCTGCTGCCCGACGCCGAACTCATGGCAAAGCGCTTGGAAGCCAGTGGGATTCCGTGCGACCTGCATCTGTGGGACGGGCAGATTCACGACTTCCCGCTGGCGGCCGACATCCTGCCCGAGGGCAGGCGGGCCATTGGACACATCGGAAATTTCATCAAGGAAGTCACCGCAGCGCCCCAGTCCTGGCGCCGCGACCTGCACGCGGTCGCTGGCTGACACGCTGCTGAAAGCGGCTGCGCCGCAATTCAAATGATGGACCGCCGGGCCACCTGTTCACCGTCGCCGGGATCGATCACAGTCGGTTCACGCTGTCACGGCCCGTCGGGCCGGGCCTGCTGTCGCGGTGGGCCACTCTCCGGATCGCCGCCCGGCGGAGCGTCTGTGGTGGCGAGCCGCGGTGCCACGCCGTCGGCGATCGAAACGTCGTCGGGGAAACCATCGCCGCTCTCCGGCGTGAACGGCGGGTCGCCCGCCAGCCACCCGTCGAAAACTGGCGCTGCGCCGGGTGGCGCGGGTCCGGTAGAGATTCGGGGTCCCGATCCGCGCGGCTGCCGATACAGTTGGTCGTGATGAGCCGACCAACCCCACCCGTGTTGACGGTGCGGTACGAGGGAGCCGAGCGCACGTTCGCCGCGGGCAACGACGTAGCGATCGGGCGTGACCTTCGCGCCGACGTGCGCGTCGCGCATCCGCTGATCTCCCGCACCCATCTGATCGTCCGGTTCGACCAGGGCCGATGGGTCGCCGTCGACAACGGCAGCCTCAACGGGTTATTCGTCAACCATCAGCGTGTGCCCACGGTCGACATCCAGGACGGCCTACGCGTCAACATCGGCAATCCGGACGGCCCGGCCCTGACCTTCGAGGTGGGCCGCCACCAGGGGACGGCCGGCCGGCCGCCGCTGACGACGTCGATACCGATCGTCAACCCGGCCACCGCGGCGAGCCCGCCGGCCCCGCACGGCCAGCCCACCGGCGCATCATGGCCCGGCCAGCCCCAGCAGTCGCCGTCGGCCTCCTTCCGCCAGCCCACGCATCTGCCCAGCGGACCACAGCCCGTCCCCCCGAGCGGTCCCACGCCGATGCATCCGCCCAGCGGGTCGATGCCGAGTTACCCGTCGGGCCCGCAGCCGCGACACCCGACCGGTGGCCAACCGGCGGCCCCGCCCAGCGGCCCGCAACACGCCCCCCAGATCTACCGCACACCGCCGAATATGCCGCCCCCGCAAGCTGGCGGCCCGGAGACGAGCCGCGTCGCCGGTGACGCCTCGAACCTGGCGACGTCGATGATGAAGATCCTGCGGCCGGGCAAGGCCGCGCTGGAGTCGACGCCGGGCGCGATCAAGATCGGCCGGGCCAACGACAACGACATCGTCATCCCCGAGGTGCTGGCCTCGCGCCACCACGCCACCCTGATCCCGACGCCGCACGGCACCGAGATCCATGACAACCGCAGCATCAACGGCACCTTTGTCAACGGGGCGCGGGTCGATTCGGCCGTGCTGCACGACGGCGACGTCGTCACCATCGGCAACATCGACCTCGTCTTCGCCGGGGGCACGCTGGCCCGCCGCGACGAGAGCGCGACCGCGACCCGCACCGGCGGCCTGGACGTGCGCGGCGTGACCTGGACGATCGAGAACAACAAGACACTGCTGGACGACATCTCGCTGGGCGCGCAGCCGGGCACGCTGACGGCCGTGATCGGACCCTCGGGCGCGGGCAAGTCGACGTTCGCCCGCCTGGTGGCCGGGTACACGCACCCGACCAGGGGCACGGTGGCGTTCGAGGGCCACAACGTGCACGCCGAGTACGCCTCGCTGCGCAGCAGGATCGGCATGGTGCCGCAGGACGACGTGGTGCACGGGCAGCTGACCGTGCAGCAGGCGTTGATGTACGCCGCCGAACTGCGGCTGCCGCCGGACACCACCAAGGACGACCGGGCCCAGGTGGTCGCCCGGGTGCTCGAGGAACTCGAGATGACGCAGCACCTGAACACCCGGGTCGACAAGCTCTCGGGCGGCCAGCGTAAGCGCGCATCGGTCGCCCTGGAGCTGCTCACCGGGCCGTCGCTGCTGATCCTGGACGAGCCGACCTCGGGCCTGGACCCGGCGCTGGACCGCCAGGTGATGACGATGCTGCGCCAGCTCGCCGACGCCGGCCGCGTGGTGCTCGTGGTCACCCACTCGCTGACCTACCTGGACGTCTGCGACCAGGTCCTGCTGCTGGCTCCCGGCGGCAAGACCGCCTTCTGCGGACCGCCCAGCCAGATCGGCCCGGCCATGGGGACGACGAACTGGGCGGACATCTTCAGCACGGTCGCGGGCGATCCGGACGGGTCCAAGGCGCGCTACCTGGCGCGCACGGGCCCGCAGCCTCCGCCGCCGCCCGCCCAGCAGCCCGCCGACCTGGGCGATCCCTCGCACACGAGCCTGTTCCGGCAGTTCTCTACGATCGCCAGGCGGCAGGTCCGGCTGATCTTCTCCGACCGCGGCTACTTCGTCTTCCTGGCGGTGCTGCCGTTCATCATGGGATCGCTGTCCATGTCGGTGCCCGGCAACGTCGGCTTCGGAATCCCCAATCCCATGGGCGCCGCGCCCAACGAGCCCGGGCAAATCCTGGTGTTGCTCAACGTCGGCGCCGTGTTCATGGGCACGGCGCTGACCATCCGCGACCTCATCGGGGAACGCCCGATCTTCCTGCGCGAACAGGCGGTCGGCCTGTCCACCAGCGCCTACCTGCTGGCCAAGGTCTGCGTCTACACGGTTTTCGCGGTCATCCAGTCGGCGATCGTGACCATCATTGTGCTGCTCGGCAAGGGCGGTCCCACCCAGGGCGCGGTGGCCCTGGGCCGGCCGGGCCTCGAACTGTTCGTCGACGTCGCGCTGACGTGCGTGGCCTCCGCCATGCTCGGCCTCGCGCTGTCGGCCATCGCCAAGTCGAACGAACAGATCATGCCGCTGCTGGTGGTGGCGGTCATGTCGCAGCTGGTGTTCTCCGGCGGCATGATCCCCGTGACCGGACGGGTCGGGCTGGACCAGATGTCCTGGGCGACGCCGGCGCGCTGGGGCTTCGCGGCCTCGGCCTCCACCGCCGACCTACCCAAACTGGTTCCCGGTCCGCTCAGCCCCAAGGACTCGCACTGGCGTCACACGCCGGCAGCGTGGTGGTTCGACATCGCCATGCTGGTGGTGATCAGCATCTTCTACCTGAGCTTCGTCCGCTGGAAGATCCGGCTCAAGGGCGGCTGAGGCCGCCGCGGGTCAGGCGCCCCTGCGGATCACCTGGTCGGCGGCGGCGCGCATCCGGTCGGACAATTGCAGGAGCGCATGCTCGCCCACACCGAGCGGAAGCGTGTAGGCCAGTTGCCGCAATTCGACGGCATAGTTGCGCATGTCTTCGCGAAGGCGTGTCTCGACAGTGGGCATGACATCTCCCTCGGGCTGCGGCCGGGCAAGGGTCCTGGTCCTCGTCGACCAGCCGATTGCAAAATTTTCGCAGCCGTGCCGCCGAACTGCGAGAGCGCCGATGCGAATTAACGGGAGTTTGACAGCGTATTTACAGTCGGCGCGCCGGTGCGGTCAATCTTTCGCATGGCCCAGCTCCACCCGTAGGACCGCGGGAGGCCTGATGATTCCGTCCGGGCTGGCGGTGGTGCCGCCGTCCGTCGTCACGTAAGCGACGCGGCCGCGATCCCCGGGCCGGCGCCCCCAGACCGCGCTGGACGGGCCGACCAGAGTCTCGTCAAACGGTTCGCCGGCGATATGGCGCACCTCGCTGCCGTGCCGCGGCAAGAGCGGCACACGGTCGAGGGTGTTGGCCCGATGCCTTGTCACATAGGCGAATCCGGCGTCCTCGTCGATGCAGAAGTCGTCGGCATTGTCGATGGCGGCGACGAACTGCGCCGGGCCGGCCGGGTCGAGAGACGCTCGATCGACGGGAACCCGCATGAACACCTTCTGCGCAGTCGAGGTGTAGTACAGGTAACCGGTCTGCGGCCCGTAGCGCACGCCGTTGACCCCGGGCTGGGGTGGGGGAGGGACGCCGCTGTCTGGATCATCGGCCATCGTGTCATCCGCGAGCCAGACCCGGGCCGCGGCGCTTCGCGCATTCCCGGCCAGGTCGATCCGCCAGATCAGCCCCGCGAAACAGTCGGCGATCGCCAGAACGTTTGGTCCCAGGAGGCAGCTGCCGTTGAGGGCCCGGACACGGTCGTCGAAGGCGTATATCACCTCCGGTGTCAGCGGCGTCCCCGGCTTCCAGGACGTGAAATCGACTCGGGCCAAATATGACTCGTGAGTGGTGTAGCCCTCGGTGAGGTTGACTACGAAGACGTCGGGCGCAACCTCGACGATGCCGGTGATGTGGTGATCGAAGGTGTGCGCCAGTAGGGGCGGGACCGCCGCATCGCGATTCGCCGGCGGCACCCACCACAGTTGCTTGTGCAAGACGTCGGTCACCAGCAGCGAGTTGTCGGCGCGGACCGCAAGGTTTTCGGGGAAATGCCATTCGGGAAAGAACGCGACGGGCGTCAGCACGACGGCGGGCAGGGGGGCAAGCGCCATATTCATTGCTCCAATCCGACCGCGTCGGCGGGAACATCGAAGGCAATCAACGTCATACACACCATCGTGAACCAGCCCAGCAGCACGGTGACGTCCACGATCCCCTCGTCGCCGAGAAGCGCCTCGGCCCGGCGGTAGAGCCCGAAGGGAATGGTGCGCCGGGCCGTCAGAGCGCAGGCAAGTTCGTACACCACTTGTTGGCGCGGGTCGTCGAACGACGTCGGCAGCCCGGCGATCAGCGCCTGAACACGAAGTGGGTGCAGATGGCCGACGCGCTCGCCGATGATTTCGTGTTCGTGGTTCGCGTAGGGGCTACCCCAGTGGCCGTTGACGACATTGGTCGCGATCTCGATCTCCGCTTTGGTCAAGGTCGAGTCATTTTGGAAATACGCGCCGGTCGGCACGATCGTCCTGGATAGCGTCGGGTTGGCAAGCCAGATCTTGTGGGGACCGGGCACCATCCCGCGCAGAGAGCGGGTGAATTCGAAGGCTTTCCGCATATCGGCGGGCATGGCGGTCACCGGAGTTTCATTGAACCGGCCGAAGGTGCCGAAATCAGACACCGCATTCCTCCACGGGTTTGACTGGTCGCTGACACGTGCGTCTGCGACCAGTCAACGGCGGCGACGTGATTTCGTCCAATACTTTCCGGTGGCCTGGTTCATATGATGTGTCATATGGAACTTACCCACCGGCTGCTGGAGCAGTTCCTCGCCGTCGCGGACGAGGGGCACATCGGGCGTGCCGCCCAACGTCTTTCGATGACTCAACCCCCATTGACACAGGCGATTCAGCGCCTGGAGCGGGCCGTGGGAGTCATGTTGTTCGACCGCACCGCTCGAGGGGTCGAATTGACCGCCGCGGGGCGGTCTTTTCGTGCGGACGCGGAGCGCCTCAGCGCCGCACAGCGCGCTGCCGTGCGGCGAGCCCAGCGAGTCGCGGCCGGCCTCCACGGCGACGTTGATCTCGGTTTCGTTGTCAGCCTCGCGTTCCGATTCCTGCCGAACTTGATGCGTGCCGGCGCCGGCGCGCTGCCCGACCTGACACTGCACCTCGCTCAGATGCGCACCATGGGTCTGCTCGACGCCGTTCGCTCCGGTGGCCTCGACCTGGGCTTCGCTCGCGGGCCCATTCAACATGCTGACGGGTTGCTCGTCACCGAGGTGGAGCGCGAGCAGGCGCTGGTGGTGTTGCCGAGACACCATCGGCTGGCTCACGAACCGTCGGTCAGGCTCGCCGACCTCCGCGATGAACCCCTCGTGGTTCCTTCCCAACGGTCGCTTCCCGCAATCTCGGCCCGGATTCACGCAGCACTTCGGGATGCCGGCGTCGAGCCGAGAATCGTCGCCGAGACGGACGAGCTCTCGGCGATGATGTCCTATCCCATCGCGGGACTGGCAGCCGCCGTCGTCCCCGAACAAGTCGCGGCCATGCGCCATCCCGGCGTGGTTTACGTGCCGCTGTCCGACCACCTTCCCGTGCTCATCACCAGCATCGTCGCCGTGTGCCGCCCGCACCCGGATCCTGCCGTCGCGCGGCTGCTCGACCTCGCCGCGAATTTGCGGTCTGCGTAACGCGTCCGGCGCGCCGATCACGCTTATAGACTCCGACTGCACATCGGCGGCAAAGGGGCCCGAATGGATTTCGAACTCGACGCCGGGCAGCGCGCATGGCTGGCCGAGGTCCGCGAATTCCTTCACGACAACGTCACCGCCGAGCTGCGCGCCGAGCTCGCCGAGCACGACCTGGAGTTCCCCGACGGAGAGGTCGCCGGGTTCCGTCGCAAGATCGGAGCCAAGGGCTGGTTCGGAGTGAACTGGCCGCGTGAATACGGCGGCCTCGGCCTCGGCGCCATCCACCTGCATCTGCTGATGAGCGAATTCGAGTACTGGGGCGTGCCGGGGCCCGACCTGACGGTCACATCCGTGGCGCCGATGATCATGCGGCACGGTACCGAACAGAACAAGTCCGAATGGCTGCCGCTGATCGCCAAGGGCGAAATGATCTGCGCCGTGGGGTATTCCGAGCCCGACGCCGGCACCGACCTGGCCAGCCTGCGCACCAGTGCAGTCCGCGACGGCGACGATTGGGTGATCAACGGCACGAAGATCTGGAACAGCGGCGCACAGCGCGCGACCCACGAGTGGCTCTGCGTCCGCACCGACCCCAACGGTGTTCGCCACCGCGGCATCTCGGTCGTCATCGTGCCGATCGACAGTCCCGGCGTGGCGATCCGCCCGCTGTACGCGTGGTCGGGTTATCGCACCAACGAGGTCCACTTCCGCGACGTGCGCGTGCCGGTCACCAACCTGGTGGGCGAGGTCAACCGCGGCTGGACATACATCACGGGGGCGCTCGACCTCGAACGCGGCGCGCTGACCAACGCGGGCGACCTGCGTCGCGCCGTCGAGGAGCTGGGTGAGCTCGCGCGGGCACCACGCCGGGACGGCTCGGTGCCCTGCGACAGCCCAGCGCTGCGGCGCCGCCTGGCACAAGCGGAGGCCGACGTCGCGGTGGCCACCCTGATGGGCTACGAGGCCGCGTCCATCCTCGACAGCGGCGTGATCCCGTCGGTGGAGGTCAGCGTCGAGAAGGTTTTCACCAGCGAACTGCGCCAGCGCATCGCGGTGCTCGCGCTCGACGTGCTCGGCCCGGACGGTCTACTGGCGCACCGCAGCGAGCGGGCGCCGCTGGCCGGCAAGTTCGAGCGGCTGTACCGGGCCGCGCCGCTGATGCGTTTCGGCGGCGGCACCAACGAGGTGCTCCGCGACATCATCGCCCAGCGCGGGCACAAGATGCCCAGCTACGGGCGCTGACGGATGAGAGCGATACCCACCGCCGAGCAACGCGAGTTCGCCGCGTCGCTGCGCGCCCTGCTGGCCGCCGAGAGCCCGATCCCGTTGGTGCGCGCGCTGACCGAACCGGACGCGGACCGCCGCACCCCGGGGCTGTGGCAGGCGTTGACGGGCGCCGGTGTTCTCGGGCTGGCCATCGCCGAGGAGCACGGCGGCTCCGGCGGCTCATTGGACGATCTCGCGGTTTTCTACGTCGAGGCCGGGCGCGCCCTGTGCCCGACGACGATCCACAGCAGCATCCAATCCGCGCTCGCGATCGACCAGCTCGGCTCCCCGGACGCCAAGGCCGCCTGGCTGCCCGCACTGGCACGCGGCACGACCCGCGGCACGACGGCCCTGTGGAGCTCCCGCGACGCCGCCGTGGTGCCGGGGGCGATCCGCGCCGACCAAGTGTCGGGACAATGGCGGCTGAACGGCACCGCGGACTACGTCGCCGACGCCGACGTCGCCGACGTCGTCGTGACTTCGGCTGCGGCGCAGGGTCGCACGCTGGCCTTCGTCGTGCGCGCCGCGACGCCCGGTGTGACCGTGGAACCGCTTGCGGTGGCGGGCGGGCATCGGGCGTTCACCCTGCGCTTCGACGACGTCGCGCTCACCTGCGACGCGCTGATCGGTGACGTCGCCGAGCCGGCACTGCGCCGCGTGGCGAACACGGCGGTGGCGTTGGGATCGCTCGACCTGGTGGGCGTCGGGCAGGCCGTCATCGACCGCACCGTCGCCTACACCAAGCTGCGCCACCAATTCGGCCGGCCCATAGCGTCTTTCCAGGCTGCTCAGCACCTGGTTGCCGACATGCACATCGCGCTGGCGGCGGCCCGGTTGGCCGCGCACGCGGCGGTGTTCTGGATCGGGCGCGGCCGAATGGCGACCCGCGAGACCGCGATCGCGCGCCTGCACGCCGCGACCGCGGCGAGACTGATCACGTTGGACGCCCACCAATTGCACGGCGGCATGGGCTATGTCACCGAGACCGATCTGCACCTGTGGACCGAGCGGGCCCGTGTGGGCTCCACGTGGGGTGGCGGGCCGGACGTCGCCGCATCGTGGCTGGAGGAGACGTTGGACTCGGAGGAGGGCCGGTGAGCGAGGACAGCTTGATCGACGCCGAATCGGCCGCGCGCGTGGGCACCGTCGCCGCGTCCGCGACGGGCGAGGTGAACCGGCGCGACTGGCAACGCTGGGCGGCGGCGGTCGGCGACCATAACCCGTTGTGGTTCGACGCGGATTACGCGAGGGCGCACGGCTTTCGCGACGTCGTCTGCCCCCCGCTCTTCCTGCAGTACGCCGTGCTGGGAGTCACCCACCTCGAGGCCCTGCGGCCCGACGGTTCGTCCGGCGCTGTCTCCGGCAGCCTCGCGTTTCCCCGCGCGCCCAAGCGGATGGCGGGCGGCGAAAGCTTCACTTTCCACCTGCCGGCCTATCACCGCGACAATGTCGAAATGGTACGCACCATCTCGTCGATCGTCGAAAAGCAGGGCCGCTCCGGCAGATTCGTTCTGGTCACCTGGAACACGGTGTACCGCAACCAGCATCAAGACCTGCTCGCCGAGGCGTCCACATCGATGATCGCCCGTCCCTAGGAGCGTCGTGACCGACCAAGTGTTTTACGAGGACGTCCAGGTGGGCGACCGGATGCCCGACCTCACCGTGACCGTCGACGAAACGCAGCTGTTCTTCTTCAGTGCCGCCACCTACAACGGCCACCGCATCCACTACGACAAGGACTGGGCGCGCACGGTCGAAGGCTACGACGACGTGCTGGTCCATGGTCCGCTGCAGGCCGCGCTGCTCGGCCGGGCCATCGGGGACTGGATCGGCGGCCGCGGGCGCCTGATGTCCTTCTCCGTCCAGAACCGGGCGGTCGCCCATCCCGGCCAGCCCCTGAGCTTCGGCGGCACCGTCACCGGCAAACGCCTCTCCGGGGCGGGCGCCGGGCTGGTTGACCTCGACATCGCCGGCCGCCGCGGCGAGACCGTGCTGATGCCCGGATCGGCGACGGTCGAGCTGCCCCGACGCGGAACGCCGTCGTGACCGGCCTGCGCGGCGAGGCGGCGATCGTCGGCATCGCCGAGCTGCCGGCGGAACGGAAACCAACCCGCCCGCCGATGTTCACCCTCGACCAGTACGCGCTGCTGGCCAAGCTGGTGATCGAGGACGCGGGCATCGACGCCGCCTGCGTCAACGGCCTGCTGACCCACGGCGTCGCCGAGTCGACGATGTTCGCACCCGCCACACTGTGCGAATACCTGGGCCTGGCATTGGATTTCGGCGAGCGCGTCGACCTCGGCGGGGCCACCGCCGCGGGCATGATCTGGCGGGCCGCGGTCGCCGTGGAACTCGGCATCTGCGACGCGGTGCTGGCCGTGGTTCCCGGTTCGGCGTCGCAGCCGCAGTCCGAGAAACGCCCGCCCCCGACACCGAGTTGGTATGGGGCGTCCTCGAACAACTACGGGTCGCCGCAGGCGGAATTCGAGATCCCGTACGGCAACGTCGGCCAGAACGCGCCCTACGCGCAGATCGCCCAGCGCTACGCGGCCGAGTTCGGCTACGACCCCGCGGCGGTCGCCAAAATCGCCGTCGATCAACGCGCCAACGCGTGCGCCCACCCCGGCGCGGTCTTCCACGGCACCCCGATCACGGCGGACGACGTCCTCGCCAGCCCGATGATCGCCGACCCCATCCACATGCTGGAGACCGTGATGCGGGTGCACGGGGGAGCGGGTGTCCTGATCGCCAACGCCGACCTCGCCCGGCGCGGCCGCCACCGCCCGGTGTGGATCAAGGGATTCGGCGAACACATCGCCTTCAAGACCCCCACCTACGCCGAGGATCTGCTGCACACCCCGATCGCCCGCGCCGCCGACCGGGCGTTCGCGATGGCCGGCCTGACCCGCTCCGAGGTGGACATGGCGTCGATCTACGACTGCTACACCATCACCGTGCTGATGAGCCTCGAGGACGCCGGCTTCTGTGACAAGGGCCGCGGAATGTCCTGGATCGCCGGCCACGACCTGACCTACCGCGGTGACTTTCCGCTCAACACCGCCGGGGGGCAACTGTCCTTCGGGCAGGCCGGGATGGCCGGCGGCATGCACCATGTCGTCGACGGCGCGCGGCAGATCATGGGCCGGGCCGGTGAGGCGCAGGTGCCCGATTGCCATACCGCCTTCGTCACCGGCAACGGCGGCATCATGAGCGAGCAGGTCGCGCTGCTGATGCGGGGGGACTGACCGTGGACATCCCCGTACCCGAGCCGACACCGGTGTCGCGGCCCTTCTGGGACGGACTGACCCGGCATCGCATCTTGGTGCAGTATTCGCCCTCGCTCGGGCGCTACGTGTTCTATCCGCGCACGCTCACCCCGGGAACGTTGGCCGACGACCTGGAATGGCGCGAAATCGACGGCGCCGGAACGCTGTACACGTTCACGATCGCCCGGCGGCCGACCGGGCCGCCCTGGGCGGACGCGGTTCCGCAGCTGCCCGCGGTCGTGCAGTGGGACGCCGGACCGAAGTTCAGCACCGAGTTGGTCGACGTCGAACCCGGTGACGTCCATATCGGCATGCGGGTCGAGCCGGTGTTCTACGATCTGCCCGAAGACGGAATCACCCTGTTGAAGTACCGGCCGGCATGAGCGGCCCACCGATGCGCGCGGAGGCGTCACATGGACGACCCTTTTGATGTCGTCCCGGCGATGCTGCGCGAGTTGAACGCCGGATTCCCGCCCGTCGAGACGCTGACCGCCGAGCAGGCCCGCATCTCCGTCGCCCAGCGGCGCCAGCCCGTCAACAACATCGACGACGTCCGCTGCACCGAGGACCGGTCGATCCCGGGGCCCGCCGGCGACATCCCCGTGCGGATCTATCACCCGCACGGCGACGCCCGGGACAACCGGGCCGCGATCGTGTTCTACCACGGCGGCGGATTCGTCCTGTGCGACATCGAATCCCACGACGGTTTCTGCCGCGCCCTGGCCCGCGGCACCCAGGCCGTCGTCGTCTCGGTGGGCTACCGCCTCGCGCCCGAGCACCCGGCCCCCGCGGCCGCGCTGGACGCCTTCGCGGCGTTCCGCTGGGTCGTCGACCACGCGCCCGATCTCGGCATCGACCCGGCGCGGACCGCGGTCGCCGGTGACAGCGCGGGCGGCAACCTCGCGGCCGTCACCGCGGTCCTGTGCCGGGACAGGGGGATCGCGGGGCCGGCCGCGCAAGCCCTGCTATATCCGGTCATCGACCCGTCTTTCGACACCGAGAGCTACCTGCGCTGCGCCACCGGCTACTTCCTGACCTCCGCCGCCATGCGGTGGTATTGGAGCCAATATCTCTGCGGCGAAACGCTTTTGGATCCGCCCGACCTGGTAGCCCCGGCGCGTGCGGGCTCCCACGCCGGTCTGCCGCCCGCGGTGATCGTCACCGCCGGTCTCGATCCCCTGCACAGCGAGGGCTGCGACTACGCGCGTCGATTGCGCGGCGCGGGGGTGCGCGTGGTGCACCGCGATTTCCCGGACCTGTTCCATGGTTTCCTGACCATTCCGTCCTTCCCGCCCGCGGCGTCGGCCCGCGACCTGGTCTATGGCGACCTGCGGGCCCTCCTGCAGCCCACCCTTTGTGAGTCGGCATGACCGAAGCCGACGTGATCGTGATCGGCGCGGGCTTCGCCGGGCTGTACGCCGTGCACCGGGCCGCGTCGGCGGGGCTCTCGGTGCTCGGCCTCGAGGCCGCCCCGGACGTCGGCGGCACCTGGTACTGGAACCGGTACCCGGGCGCCCGCTGTGACGTCGAAAGTGTCGACTACTCCTACTCTTTCGATGAGGAGTTGCAGCGGAGCTGGACGTGGAGCGAACGCTTCGCCGCCCAACCGGAGATCCTCGGCTACCTGCGCCACGTCGCGGACCGGTTCGGCTTGCGCCGCCACTACCGATTCGAGGTCGATGTCGTCGGCGCCGCGTTCGAGCAAGGGCGATGGCGGGTCCGCACCAGAGACGGCCGGACCCACGCCGCGCAATTCCTGATCTGCGCGACGGGTTGCCTTTCGGCTGTCAACCGCCCCGACATCCCCGGCATCGACGACTTCGCGGGCGAGGTGTACTTCACCGCCGCGTGGCCGCGCGACGACCCGGACCTGCGCGGCAAGCGGGTCGGTCTGATCGGCACGGGATCCTCAGGCATTCAAGCGGTTCCGATCGTTGCGGCACAGGCCGACCGCCTGGTGGTGTTCCAGCGATCGGCAAACTACAGCATCCCGATGCCCAACCGCCCCTGGACGCCGGAGGAGCAGCGCCGGATCCGCGAGGAATATCCCGAGCGCCGCCGCGCCTCGGCGTACGCGGCCGCGGGCACGCCCCACGGCACGTACCACAAGAAGGCGGTGGACACCGAACCGCGGGAACGCACCGAGGCGCTGTGGCGGCGCTGGCGCGAGGGCGGCGTGCTGTTCGCCAAGACCTTCCCCGACCAGAACTCCGACCTCGCGGCCAACGACATCGCCCGTGAGTTCGCCGAACAGCGCATCCGTGAGATCGTCGCCGACCCCACCGTGGCCGCCGATCTGATCCCGGTCGACCATCCGATCGGGACGAAGCGCATCTGCACCGACGGCGGCTACTACGAGACGTTCAACCGCGACAACGTCCGGCTGGTGAACCTGCGCCGCGAGCCCATCGACACGATCACCACCGGCGGGGTGCGCACCAGCGCGGCCACCTACCCGTGCGACGTGTTGATCTTCGCGACCGGCTTCGACGCGCTGACCGGCGCGCTGACCCGCATCGACCCCGAGGGCCCGGGCGGAGTGCGGCTGAGCGACGTGTGGGCCGACGGGCCGCTGACGTTCCTCGGCCTGATGGTGCCCGGGCTGCCGAACATGTTCACCATCAGCGGGCCGGGCAGCCCGTCGGTGCTGGCCAATATGGTCCTGCACGCCGAGGTTCAGGTCGACTGGGTCATCGAACTCGTGCTCGCCGCCCGCCGCCTCGGGGTGACGGACGTGGAGCCGCGCCGCGACGCCGCCGAGGCCTGGACGGACCACGTCGCGAAGGCGGCCGAGCAGACGCTCTTCCCGAAGGCGACCTCGTCGTGGTACCTGGGCGCCAACATCGAGGGCAAGAAACGGGTTTTCATGCCCTACGCCGGCGGGTTCGGCGCCTATCGGCGCCACTGCGACGAAGTGGCACGCCGGCGCTACGCGGGGCTGGTGCTGACCACCCGATGATCGAGACGGTTCAGCAGCTGCTGCGGCAGCGTCGCGACGACGACGGCCCGGCCGTTGCCTGCGGCGAGCGGGTCTGGACCTGGGGCGAACACCTCGCGGAGGCCGAAGCGGAGGCCGCCGCGCTGATCGCCCTGGCCGAGCCGACCCGCCCACTCCACGTCGGGGCCCTGCTGCCCAACTCCCCGGCGATGCTGCGCGCCATGGCCGCGGCCGCGCTGGGCGGCTACGTGCTGTGCGGGATCAACACGACGCGGCGCGGGGCCGGACTGCTGGCCGACATCCGGCGATCCGACTGCCAGCTGCTGCTCGTCGACCCCGAACACCGGGGCCTGCTGGACGGCTTGGACCTCAACGGGATCCAGGTGCTCGACGTCACCGGCGGGCGCTACGCCGAACTGGTGGCCGCCGCGGGGCCCCTGGTTCCGCACCGCGAGGTCACCGGCGGCGACACGTTGATGATGATCTTCACCTCCGGGACGAGTGGCGACCCGAAGGTCGTGCGCCTCGCGCATGCGATGACGATCATGTGCGGCGCCAGCCTGGTCTTCCAGTACGACGTCACCGCCGACGATGTCTGTTACCTGTCGATGCCGCTGTTCCACTCGAACGGTGTCGCAGCCGGATGGGCGGTCGCCATCGGTGCCGGCGCCACCATGGTCCCGGCCCGGTTCTCGCCATCGGGTTTCCTGGACGACGTGCGCCGCTATCGCGTCACCTACGTCAACTACGTGGGCAAGCCCCTCGCCTTGATCCTGTCCACCCCCGAACGTCCCGACGACGCGGAGAACCCGCTGCGGGTGGCGTTCGGCAACGAGGCCACCGACCGCGACATCGCCGAATTCGCAAGGCGTTTCGACTGCCGCGTGGTCGACAGCTTCGGGTCGAGCGAGTTCGCGGTGATCGTCGTCCGCGAGGACGGAACCCCGCCGGGGTCGATCGGCAGACCGTATCCCGGGGTCGCCGTCTACAACCCGGCAACGCTGCAGGAGTGCGCCGTCGCGGAATTCGACGAACACGGGGCGCTGACCAACTTCGACGCCGCGGTCGGTGAGCTCGTCAACACCACCGGGGCGGGCCCGTTCGTGGGCTACTACAACGACCCGGCCGCGACGGCCGAGCGCATGCGGCACGGGATGTACTGGTCCGGCGATCTGGCCTACCGGGACGCCGACGGCTGGATCTACCTGGCCGGCCGGACGGCGGACTGGATGCGGGTGGATGGTGAGAACCTGGCGGCCGGCCCGATCGAGCGGATCCTGGAGCGGCTGCCCGGGGTCAGCCAGGTCGCGGTGTA
>NZ_LZJB01000217.1:0-2394 GCF_001666895.1 Mycobacterium sp. E3298 | reverse complement strand
CGGGGGCAGCGCCCGGCCGGTCGGGGGCCTGATGATCATGCCGATGCCGGTTCCCGCGTCATAGAGCGTGGACTTGGCGCGGGGAAACGCTGGGCCGTGGTCGGTGAAGAACACCACCCAGGTGCTGTCATCGAGTCCCGACTCGGCCAGCGTGTCCAGCAGGCGGCCGACGGCGGCATCGGCCGTCGTGATCGACCCGTAGAAGCTGGCCAGGTCGTCGCGCACCTCGGGGGTGTCGGGTAGGTAGTCGGGCGGGTCGACCCCGGCGCTGTCCGCCGGCTCGTAACGGTCCCGGGGATAGGGCCGATGCGTCTCGAAGAACCCGGCGGTCAATAGGAACGGTTGGCCCGCGAGGTCTTCGGTGCCGTCTCGCAGCCAGTCGGAGGCCCGGTCCACCACGTATTCGCAGTAGGAGTTCGAGACGTCGAACTCGTCGAAGCCCAGTCGCTGGGGGTAGGAGGTCTCGTGCTGCATGCCGAAAAGCGCTGAGTACCAACCCGCATCGGTCAGTATCTGGGGCAGGGTGCGCACGCCGCTTCGGTATTCCCAGCCGTGATGCGCCAGCCCGATCAGGCCGTTGCTCTGCGGGTAGCGGCCGGTGAACAGCGACCCGCGCGACGGCGAGCACAGCGGCGCCGTGGCATGCGCCCTGGTGAACCGGATGCCCTCGGCGGCAAGGCGGTCCAGGCGGGGGCTGTCGACGTCCGGGTGCCCGTAGACGCCTAGGTAGCGGCCCAGATCGTGCCAGTGCACGATCAAGACGTTGTCTTTCCGGTCGGCTTCTTCGCCCGGCGCCAATTGCGTCACCTCTCAACTCGCCCGCGACCGGCGACGATACCGCAGCTAGTCGGGCGAAGGCGCAGGGATCCGACTCCAGCGGTTCTCGCAGACGAACTCCGACAGTGGCCGGGCGACAGCCCAGCCGTCGAGTTCCAACGCCGGCCGATCGGGGAATTCCGGCACCGGGCCCAGGCACAGGATGGCCACCGGCTCCGCCCCCGGGGGCATGTCGAGCAACGACGCCAACCGCTGCGGATCGAACAGCGAAACCCAACCCATGCCAAGGCCTTCGGAGCGCGCGGCCAGCCACAGATTCTGGATCGCGCACGAGACCGACGCGAGGTCCATCTGCGGCAGTGTCCGGCGGCCGAACACATGCTTGTCCCGGTCGTCGCACAGGGCCACCACGAGCAGCTCGGCGCACTCGAGGATGCCTTCGACTTTCAGCGCGAGAAACTCCTCGGCCCGCTCGCCCAGGGCCGCGGCGGTGAGCGGGCGCTCCTCGTCGACGAGTGCGTGAATGCGCCGCCGCAGCGAGTCGTCGGTGATCCGGACGAAGCGCCAGGGCTGCATCAGGCCGACGCTGGGCGCCGCGTGGGCCGCCTGCAGCAGGCGCGCCAGCACGGCCTCGTCCACCGCCGCGCCGGGTGAGAACTTCCGCATGTCGCGCCGTTCCGAGATCACCCGATAGACGGCCCGGCGCTCCTGCGGGCTGAAGGCCTGCTCGCTCACGGGAGTCATCGTAGGAAATCCGCGTTAGCGTGAACCGTGTCCGCGACACGCACCGGGTGAACACCCAGGAAAGGAGTGTTCCGTGAAGCCCTTTGACCTACTCGACCGGCCGCCCACCGACGGGGCCGCGGGTCGCGTGTACGGCGAGCCCTATCAGACACCGGACGGCACCACCGTCATCCCCGTGCTCAAACCGCTCGGCGTCTTCGTCGTCCACAACGGCGAAGCCTCCTGGAAGCCCGCCGTGGACGGGAACCGCATCGCGCTGATCGGGGTGATCACCGGCCTGCTGGCGGCGGTGATCGGCAGCCTGGCGGTGCTGCGCCAGCCGCCCTGGCCGCGGATGACGATCACGGACTATAGGTAACGCCGACCGCACGGAACACGTACTCGGGCGGCATGTCGAAGGCCAGGGACCGGCGCGGCAGGCCGCTGAGCACCTCGTCCGGAATGGCCGCCTTGTAGTGCAGCGACAACTCGCCGCTGAACTTCGGGTCGACCTTCGCGACGTCGACGTCGACCTGCAGGCCCGTCGACGAGATCTCGACCCGCGCCGCGCCGGTCTGCGGCGCGTCCCAGCGAACGTCGACGGTCGGGCCGGCCAGCCGCGGCAGCATGGACAGCGTGGCCAGCACCCGCTCGGAGGTGAACGCCAGCGAGCCCGTGTAGCTGGCGACACTGTGCGGCAATCGCACGCCCGGGATGGC
This sequence comes from Mycobacterium sp. E3298, assembly GCF_001666895.1. Classification (NCBI taxonomy): domain Bacteria; kingdom Bacillati; phylum Actinomycetota; class Actinomycetes; order Mycobacteriales; family Mycobacteriaceae; genus Mycobacterium; species Mycobacterium sp. E3298. The sequence goes on along the minus strand of NZ_LZJB01000217.1, from coordinate 175 downwards.
GCCCTTGAAGCGCCGGGTCACCGCCACGAAGTCGGCGAGGTAGCGCACGCCTTCCGCCTCGAGCTGCGCGTAGACGTCGTCGGGCAGCTTGCCGATGCCGAGCAACCTGCGGACAAATACGGCCATGACGCCAGTATGGCGCGGGCCGGGCGACAGCGTGGTCGGGCCGCCGGAC
>NZ_LZJB01000216.1:0-7062 GCF_001666895.1 Mycobacterium sp. E3298 | reverse complement strand
CAACTTCAACCTGTCCGGTTAGCAAAGGAGGTGGTACGGCAATGACGCAGAGTGTGCCAGCGGGTCGCGGCGCGGTCACCGTGTTCCGCGTTGTTTGCGGGCGGGCCCGTCGTTCGTCATGGGCTCCATCCTGTCGGTGGTCCGGGCATTTCTCAATCATGGCCAGGCGGTCGGCGCGTAGCGTCTCTGGCATGGCCGAACTCAAATCCAGGCTGCGCGCCGACCTGACCGACGCGATGAAGAGCAAGGACAAGCTGCGCACGGCGACCCTGCGCCTACTGCTCGCCGCGATCCAAACCGAGGAAGTCTCCGGCAAACAGGCCAGGGACCTCTCCGACGACGAGGTGATCAAGGTGCTGGCACGGGAATCCCGCAAGCGGGCCGAATCGGCGGAGATCTACACGCAGAACGGCCGCGGGGAGCTCGCCGCCAACGAGCACGCCGAGGCGCGGATCATCGACGAATATCTGCCGACGCCGCTCACCGAGGCCGAACTGGCCGACGTCGCCGACACGGCGATCGCCCAGGTCGCCGAGGACATCGGCGAGCGCCCGAGCATGAAGCAGATGGGCCTGGTGATGAAGGCGGCCACCGCGATCGCGGCCGGCAAGGCCGACGGAGCCCGATTGTCGGCGGCGGTCAAGGAGCGGCTGTAGCCAGCACCACCCGGGTGCCGTCCGGGGCCCGCCTGGTCACGCGGCGGGCGTCGAGCTGCTCCAGCAGCGGGACCGCCACCCGCCGGGTGGTGCCCAGCGCGCGGCGCGCGTCGCTGACGGTGAACGGCTGCGGCAGCCCGGCGAGGATGCCCGTCGCCCGCTCCAGCGCGCCGGCCCCCAGCACGACGCCGTCGGCGATCCGGGCCAGCCGCCCGGCGCGCACCGCCGCGGCCAGTTCCCGGGGCCCGAGCTTGAGCTCGGCCAGTTCGTCGGCGTCCGGTGCCCGAAAGGGCTCGGCGGCCAGCCACTCCTCGACGGTCCGAACGGCCTTGTCCACGCGGGCCGGCAGGCCCGCACCCGGCGAACGAACCACCCCGTCGGCCACCTGCAGTCCGGTGCCCTCAAGCAGCGTCGGCAACAGTTCGGCCGCGGGCACCCCGGCCTGCTGCCGCAGCGTCTCCAGCGGCATCCCCGCCGCGACGTCGTGGTCGTCCGCCCAGAGCCGAACCGCCGCGGTCGCACGCTCGCGCCGCCCGGCCCACCACTCGGGATCCACCACCCAGTCGCCCACCCGCTGACCGACCGGCGGCAGGCCCATCGCCCGAAGTTCGGTCGCCCGCGCGCAGGCGGGCGGGCGAGCCCGGCCGGTCGCCAGCTCCGCCGCCCGCTCCCGCGCGGCGCCCCGACGACGCAGCGCAGGCGGCCGGACGTCGAGCACTTCGATCCCCGCCGCGATCCGGTGTTCGCCCGCGTCGCGCAACAGCCCGACATCCCCCACGCGCAGCGCCAGGGGCCTCGCCAGCCGCAGCCGGGCCGAGCCCGCCCCCAGCGGACGAACCTGCACCGGCACGGCCGCGGACCCCACGTGCAGCACCAGCTGCCGGTGCAGCGCCCCCGCCGACCGCAACCCGACGTCAATCTCCGTCGCATCGAGCCATACGCCCGGCGTCCGGACGGTGTCGCCGCGACCGATGTGCTGGCGGTCGACTCCGCGCAGGTTCAGCGCGACGCGCGCCACCGGCCCGACCGCCGCCTGGTCGCGGCCCAGCGATTGCACCCCGCGAACCGTCACCCGCTCACCGGCGTGCTCCAGCTCGTCGCCGACCCGTACCGTGCCGGCGGCCAGGGTGCCGGTCACGACGGTGCCCGCGCCCCGGACGGTGAAGCTCCGGTCCACCCACAGCCGCACGTCGGCGTCCGGGTCCGGGACCGGCAGCCGGTCGGTGAGCGCCAGCAGCTCCGCGCGAACCCGCTCCAGGTCGGTGCCGAGCGCGACGGGAGCGTCGGCAAGCGAGGTGGCGGAGAGTTTCTCGCGCGCCTGCTCGATGGCCCGGCCGGGGTCGGCGAGGTCGGCCTTGGTGATCACCAGCAGCCCGTGGCGGACCCCGAGGGCGTGCAGCGCGGCGAGGTGCTCGTCGGACTGTGGCATCCAGCCCTCGGTGGCGGCGACGACGAACACGACCGCCGGCACCGCGCCGACGCCGGCGAGCATGTTCGCCACGAACCGTTCGTGCCCGGGCACGTCGACGAACGCCAGCTGCCGGCCGCCGATCTCGGTCCACGCGAAGCCGAGGTCGATGGTCAGGCCGCGACGCCGCTCCTCGGCCAGCCGGTCCGGCCACATGCCGGTGAGCCGGTGCAGCAGGGTCGACTTGCCGTGGTCGACGTGCCCGGCGGTGGCTAGGACGAACATGCCCGCACCGCCGCGGCCAGCAGCGCGTCGTCCTCGGGCGCAACCGTGCGCAGGTCGAGCAGGCAGCGGCCCGCCTCCAGCCGCCCGACGACGGGTGGGCTGGCGGCGCGCAGGGCGGCGGCGTACGACTCGGGCAGGCTCACGGCGGCGCTGGGCAGCCGCACGTCCGGGGCCCCGCCGCCGCCGACGGCCGCGACGCAATCCACCGCCTCGGCGCCCGGCAGCGCGGCGGCCAAAGTCGCGGCGCGGGCCCGCAATCCGCTCAGGTCGGCGACCAACGCCTCGGCCACCGGCGGGGGCGGGCCGGTCAGGGTGGCTTCCAGCGCGGCGAGGGTGAGTTTGTCGACGCGCAGCGCGCGTGCCGCCGGGTGGCGGCGCAGCCGCTCGATGAGCTCGGCGTCGCCCAGCAGCAGGCCGGCCTGCGGGCCGCCGAGGAGTTTGTCGCCGCTCGCGGTGACCAGGTCGGCGCCGTCGCGCAGCGTCGACGTGGCGTCGGGCTCGTCGGGCAGGACGGGGTGTGGGGACAGCAGCCCGGAGCCGATGTCGACCACCAGGGGCACACCCAGCTTCGCCAACTCCGCGACGGACACCGCCGAGGTGAACCCGGTGACGTGGAAGTTGGACGGGTGCACCTTCAGGACGAAGCCGGTCTGCGGCCCGATCGCCTCCGCGTAATCGCGCAGGCTGGTGCGGTTGGTGGTGCCGACCTCGCGCAGCCGCGATCCGGCGCTGGCCAGTAGCTCGGGGATGCGGAACCCGTCGCCGATCTCGACCAGCTCGCCGCGGCTGAGCACGATCTCCTTGCCGGGCGCCAGCGTCAAGGCCGTCAGCAGCAGCGCGGCGGCATTGTTGTTCACTACGTGCACGCCGCCGGCGGTGGGCACCGCCCGCGCCAGCGCGGCCAGGGCGGCCCGCCCCCGACGGCCGCGGCGGCCGGTGGCCAGGTCCAGCTCGACGTCCGTGGTCCCGGCCGCGGCGACCACCGCGTCGACGGCGGCCCGCGACAGCGGCGCCCGGCCCAGATTCGTGTGCACCACCACTCCGGTGGCATTGATGACGGGCCGCAGGCTCGACGCGGTGCTGGGAAGTGCCGCGATGGCGTGCTCGGCGACGCGCTCGGGCTCGATCTCCCCGGCGCGCGCCCGCCGCTGCGCCTCGGCGATCACGGACTTGACCAGGGCGCGGCCCAACACCCGCTGCGCTTCGGCCAGGCGCGGATCGGCCAGCAGTGTGTCGGTGCCCGGCACCCGCCGGCGCGGGTCGCTCATGCCTGGCTCGGAGAAGTATGGCGGAGGCGGACGGGAATCGAACCCGCCAGCGGCAGCGTCTGCCGTTCGACGGTTTTGAAGACCGCGCCGGTCACCAGACCGGACACGCCTCCTCGGACCATAGGGACAAGTATGGACGCGTGACTTATCGACTGACCCAGTACGCCCACGGTGGCGGGTGTGCCTGCAAGATCCCGCCCGGTGAGCTGGAGGACATCGTGCGCGGGCTGGGGGTGAGCGCGCCGCGCGATCCGGTCGGTGAGTTGCTGGTGGGTCTGGACCACGGCGACGACGCCGCGGCGGTGCGCATCGAGCGCGACACGGCCCTGATCGCGACGACCGACTTCTTCACGCCGGTGGTGGACGACGCCTACGACTGGGGACGCATCGCCGCCACCAACGCGCTGTCGGACGTCTACGCGATGGGCGGGCGTCCGGTGGTGGCGGTCAACCTGCTGGGCTGGCCGCGCGACGTGCTGCCGTTCGAGCTGGCGGCCGAGACGCTGCGCGGCGGGTTGGACGTCTGCGGCCTGGCCGGCTGCCACCTCGCCGGCGGGCACAGCGTCGACGACCCGGAGCCGAAGTACGGCCTGGCCGTCACCGGGATCGCGGACCCGAAGCGGTTGCTGCGCAACGATTCCGGCAAGCCCGGCACGCCGCTGTCACTGACCAAGCCGCTCGGCGTCGGGGTGCTCAACAGCAGGCACAAGGCCACCGGCGAACGCTTCGAGCAAGCGATCGAGGTGATGACCACGCTGAACGCCGACGCATCCGCGGCGGCGCTGGCGGCCGGCATCGAATGCGCCACGGACATCACGGGTTTCGGGTTGCTCGGACACCTGCACAAGCTGGCGCGGGCGAGCGGGGTGACGGCCATCGTCGATTCCGCGGCGGTGCCCTATCTGGACGGGGCGCGGGAGGCCCTGGCGGCGGGGTACGTCAGCGGCGGCACGCGACGCAACCTCGACTGGGTGGCCCCGCACGTCGACTTGTCCGGGGTCGGCGAGGAGGACGCCCTGCTGCTGGCCGACGCCCAGACGTCGGGCGGGCTGCTGATCGCCGGTGAGATTCCGGGCGCGACCGTGATCGGTGAGCTGGTGCCCCGCGGCGAGCACACGATCGTGGTTCGTTGAGCCGGCGGGGTTTCATGCGCGCGCACTAGGGTAGAGGCCATGGCTATGCGCAAGCTTTTCCTGGAGTGGCCCGTCGTGCGTCAGCTGCGGTCGGGGGACAAGCTCGGCCGCGGGTCGGCGGTCACCTCGAAACGGACCCGCGCCGTCACGCCGCGCACGACGACGGCCGACCGGGTGGTGCAAAGCATCTGTCCGTACTGCGCGGTCGGCTGCGGGCAGCGGGTGTATGTCAAGGACGAGCGGGTGGTGCAGATCGAGGGCGACCCGGATTCGCCGATCTCGCGAGGCCGCCTGTGCCCCAAAGGCGCTGCCAGCGAGCAGCTGGTGAACTCGCCGGGCCGGCAGCTGCACGTGCTCTACCGCGCGCCGCGGGCGACCGAATGGCGGCCGCTGGACCTAGACACCGCCATCGACATGGTGGCCGACCGCTTCGTCGAGGCCCGCCGCCACGCCTGGCAGGACATCGACAAGAAAGGCCATCCGCTGCGGCGCACCATGAAAATCGCCGCACTTGGCGGCGCGACACTGGACAACGAAGAGAACTACCTCATCAAAAAGCTCTTCACCGCCGCCGGTGCCATTCAGATCGAGAACCAAGCTCGTATTTGACACAGCTCCACGGTTCCCGGTCTGGGGACCTCCTTCGGGCGCGGTGGCGCCACCCAAACACTGCAAGACATGGCCAACGCCGACTGCATCGTCATCCAGGGCTCCAACATGGCCGAGTGTCATCCCGTCGGGTTCCAATGGGTCGAGGAGGCGAAAGCGCGCGGCGCCAAAGTGATTCACGTCGACCCGCGCTTCACCCGGACGTCGGCGGTCTCCGACAAGCACATTCCGATCCGGGCCGGCTCGGACGTGGTGCTGCTCGGCGCACTGATCAACCACGTCATATCTCGCGATCTGTGGTTCAAAGACTACGTCGTCGCGTACACCAACGCGGCCACCCTGATCAACGAAAATTACCGGGACACAGAGGATTTGAACGGCCTATTCTCCGGCTACGATCCGGAGACGGGGCAGTACGACACATCGACCTGGGCCTACGCCGGTCAAGAAGAGGACGAACGCCATCAAGAGCACGGCGCCAGCGCGTCCGCTCGCGCTGCCGGCGATGCGCACGGTAGCGGCGGCCCACCCCTGCCGCACGCTCGCGTGCAGCGCGACGAGACCCTGCAGCACCCCCGCACGGTGTTTCAGATCGTCAAGCGACATTACGCGCGCTACACGCCGGAGATGGTGCGTGACGTGTGCGGCATCAGCACTGAGGACTTCGACTACCTGGCTCGCTCCATCGTCGAAAACTCCGGGCGCGAGCGCACCACCTGCTTCGCGTACGCCGTCGGCTGGACCCAGCACACGCTCGGCGCCCAGTTCATCCGCACCGCGACAATCCTGCAGCTGCTGCTCGGTAACGTCGGTCGCCCGGGGGGCGGCATCATGGCGCTGCGCGGGCACGCCACGATCCAAGGGTCGACCGACATTCCGACGTTGTTCAACCTGCTGCCCGGCTACCTCTCGATGCCCAAGGCCGGTGTGCACGACACCTTCCGGGACTACATCGAAGCTGTCGGACCGAAGAACCAGAAAGGTTTCTGGGCCGACGCGGACACCTACATCGTCAGCCTGCTCAAGGCGTGGTGGGGTGACGCCGCCCGCGCCGACAACGACTGGGCCTACGACTACCTGCCGCGGCTCTCCGGCCCGCATGGCACCTACCAAACGGTCATGTCGATGCTCGACGACGAGGTCGACGGCTACTTCCTGCTCGGCCAGAATCCGGCCGTCGGATCCGCGCACGGCCGCCTCCAGCGCATGGGCATGTCGCACCTGAAGTGGTTGGTGGTCCGCGATCTCAACATGATCGAGTCGGCCACATTCTGGAAGGACGGTCCGGAGATCGCCTCGGGCGAGCTGAAGACCGAGGACATCGAGACCGAGGTGTTCTTCTTCCCCGCGGCTACGCACGTCGAGAAGGCCGGCTCGTTCACCCAGACCCAACGCCTGGTGCAGTGGCGGCACAAGGCGGTCGAGCCGCCCGGCGACTGCCAGAGCGAGTTGCAGTTCTTCGTCGAGCTGGGCAAGCGAATCCGCCAGCGGCTGGCCGGCTCCACGGACGCGCGCGACCGCCCCCTGCTGGATCTGACCTGGGACTATCCCACCGACGAGCACGGCGAGCCCGACCCCACCGCGGTGCTGGCCGAGATCAGCGGCTGTTACCTGAGCGGCCCCAAGGCCGGCCAGCCCGTGCCGGGGTATACCGAACTGGGTGCCGACGGATCGACGTCGTGCGGATGCTGGATCTATTCGGG
>NZ_LZJB01000215.1:0-20523 GCF_001666895.1 Mycobacterium sp. E3298 | reverse complement strand
ACTCCGGACGCAAGCTGGGCGACGCGGCGGTGTTGGCCGTCGACCGCATCGTGTCCACCGACGCCGATTTCGGGGCCAGGCAGACGCTGTACGCGGTCTCGCAGGATCTGCCCGGCGACACCTTCGTCGGCCCGCGCTTCGGTCTGTATGGCCGCACCCAGCCGACCTGGCGTAACTGGCCGGCCAAGCGGGCGGGCACCGCCGCGGCGCTGTGGGACCTTTCCGAGCAGCTCACCGGCACCGCTTTCCCGCTATGAGAATGCTCGACGGGCGGTTTGCCGCAGCCCGACTAGATTGGTGAGCAAATCCGTGCAGCGACGCCCAGGCGAGGAGGTAACCCGTGTCGAACACTGATATGGCGGCGATCCTTGCCCTCCTTGCCGCGCTGGCGTCGGCGATCGGCAACGTGGTCCGCCAGCGGTCCGCGCAGGAGGTCACCGACAAACCCGTCGGCCACCTCGCGCTGTTCGGCATGCTGTTGCGCGACAGGCGTTGGTTGCTGGGCGGTCTCGGCGACATCGCCAGCTACGTTTTGCTGGCCGCCGCCCTGGACAAGGGCTCCGTGCTGTTGGTGATGTCGCTTCAGGTGACGTCGCTGCTGTTCGCGCTGCCGATCTATGCGCGGATGAGCCGCCACCCGGTCACCCGCCCGGAGTGGCTGTGGGCGGTGGTGCTCACCGCGGCGCTGGTGGTTGTCATCGCGGTCGGCCAGCCGGCGGGCGGTCAGGAGCGCGCGGCGGCCGACGTATGGCTGATCGTGGCCCTGGCCATGGCCCCGCCGCTGCTGTTGGCGATGGCCGGCGCCCGGGTCTGGTCGGATCGGCCGGTGGCGGCGTTGTTGCTCGCGGCGGTCGCCGGTTCGTTGCTGGCCGTCTTCGCGGTGCTGATGAAAGGCGTCGTCGACATCCTCGAACACAACCCCGACCAGTTGTGGACCAGACCCGAGGTGTACGGCTGGGTGTTCTGCGGGGCGGCCGGGATGGTGATCCACCAGTCGGCGTACCGCGCCGGCGCCTTGACCGCCTCGTTGCCGACGATCATCGCCGCCAAGCCGATCGTGGGCGCGGTCCTCGGGATCACCGTGCTCGGTGAGACGTTGGACGCGCACGGCTTCGACTGGGTTGTGCTGGGAGTGGCCGCGGCGCTGGTGATCGTCGCGACGGTGGGCCTGGCTCGCGGCGAGGCCGCCACGGTGTCGGCGGGCGCCGGGCGCGACGTGCGGATCGAGGACGAGCCGAAAGCCGTGAAGCCCGCGCTCTGATGAAGCTTGGTGGCAGGTACAGGATTCGAACCTGTGAAGCTTTCGCGACGGATTTACAGTCCGCTCCCATTGGCCGCTCGGGCAACCTGCCGCCAGACAGGTTACAACGAGGGGGTAGACAAAGCACAAACGGCCATCACCGGATGAAGGGACGGATCGAATGGCGGACTCATCGTTCGACATTGTCAGCAAAGTCGAGCGCCAGGAGGTCGACAACGCGCTCAACCAGGCCGCCAAGGAGCTGGCCACTCGCTTCGACTTCCGCGGAACCGACACCACGATCGCGTGGAAGGGCGACGAGGCAATCGAGCTGACGTCGTCCACCGAAGAACGCGTCAAGGCGGCTGTCGACGTCTTCAAGGAGAAGCTGATCCGCCGCGACATCTCGATGAAGGCGTTCGACGCCGGTGAACCGCAGTCATCCGGCAAGACCTACAAGGTCAGCGGCACCATCAAGCAGGGCATCAGCAGCGAGAACGCCAAGAAGATCACCAAGCTGATCCGCGACGAGGGCCCCAAGAGCGTCAAGACGCAGATCCAGGGCGACGAGATCCGCGTCACCAGCAAGAAGCGCGACGACCTGCAGGCCGTCCAGGCGCTGCTCAAGCAGGCCGACCTGGACGTCGCGCTGCAGTTCGTGAACTACCGGTAGCCCACGGCCGTAAGCGAGGTTCTCAATGGCGATGACCCCTACCGAGGCCGACTACTCCGACGTCATCATCGTCGGTGCCGGCATCTCCGGCATCGACGCGGCCTACCGGATCAACGAGCGCAACCCCCAGCTGACCTACACCATCCTGGAGCGGCGCGCGCAGATCGGCGGCACGTGGGACCTGTTCCGCTACCCCGGGGTGCGCTCGGACAGCAGCATTTTCACGCTGTCGTTCCCGTTCGAGCCGTGGACCCGTAAGGAGGGCGTGGCCGACGGTGTGCACATCCGCGAGTACCTGGCCGCCACGGCGCACAAATACGGGATCGATCGCCACATCCGATTCGACAGTCATGTCCGCTCGGCCGACTGGGATTCGTCCACCGACACCTGGACGGTCACCGTCGAGCAGGACGGCGCGCCGAAGCGCTACCGCGGCCGGTTCCTCTTCTTCGGCAGCGGCTACTACAACTACGACGAGGGGTACACCCCCGACTTCCCGGGCATCGAAACGTTCGGCGGGACCGTGGTGCATCCCCAGCACTGGCCGGAGGACCTCGATTACACCGGCAAGAAGGTCGTGGTGATCGGCAGCGGGGCCACCGCGGTCACCCTGCTGCCGTCGCTGTCGGATCGGGCCGCGAAGGTCACCATGCTGCAGCGCTCGCCCACCTATCTGATCTCGGCGTCGAAATACGGCAGGGTCGCCGCCGTCGCGCGGAAGGTGCTGCCGCGCAAGCCCGCCCACCTGGTTGTCCGGATGTACAGCGCACTGACCGAGGCGGTGTTCTTCGCCTTGTCCCGCAAGGCGCCGGGCCTGGTGCGGTGGCTGCTGCGGCGCAAGGCGATCGCCAGCCTGCCCCCCGGCTACGACGTCGACACCCACTTCAAACCGCGGTACGACCCGTGGGACCAGCGGATGTGCCTGATCCCCGACGCCGACCTGTACGGGGCCATCAGCGCCGGCCGCGCCGAGGTGGTCACCGACCACATCGACCATTTCGACGCGACGGGCATCGCGCTCGAATCCGGTCGGCACCTCGACGCCGACATCATCGTCACCGCCACCGGGTTGCAGCTGCAGGCCTTGGGCGGCACCGCGATCAGCCTGGACGGCAACGAGATCAAGACCAACGACCGCTTCGTCTACAAGGCACACATGCTCGAGGACGTGCCCAACCTGTTCTGGTGCGTCGGCTACACCAACGCATCGTGGACGCTGCGCGCGGACATCACCGCCCGGGCGACGGCAAAGCTGCTGGCGCACATGGCCGCCCACGGCTACACGCACGCCTACCCGCACCGCGGCAACGAGCCGATGACCGAGAAGCCCTCGTGGGACATCAACGCCGGCTACGTGCTGCGCTCGGTGCACGCGCTCCCGAAGTCGGGAACCAGGCGGCCGTGGAACGTGCGGCAGAACTACCTGGCAGACGCCATCGATTACCGCTTCGACCGCATCGAGGAGGCGATGGTGTTCGGCCGGGCGTCCGACCGGGCACTCGCCGGGTGAACTGCTTCTAAATCTTCGATGTCGGCAATACGCTGATCGCCATGGCAGCAGAGATGCGTGAACCCAAGGTCGTTGTCCTCGGTGGCGGTTCCTGGGGGACCACGGTTGCCTCCATCTGCGCGCGACGAGGACCGACGCTGCAGTGGGTGCGCTCGGAGGAGACCGCGAAGGACATCAACGAAAACCACCGCAACAGCCGCTACCTCGGCGACGAGGCGGTGCTGAGCGACACCCTGCGCGCCACCACCGACTTCGCCGAGGCGGCCAACTGCGCCGACGTCGTAGTCATGGGCGTGCCCTCACACGGGTTCCGCGGGGTGCTGACCGAGCTGGCGAAGGAACTGCGGCCCTGGGTACCGGTGGTGTCCCTGGTCAAGGGGCTCGAGCAGGGCACCAACATGCGGATGTCGCAGATCATCGAGGAGGTCCTGCCCGGTCATCCGGCCGGCATCCTGGCGGGGCCCAACATCGCCCGCGAGGTCGGCGAGGGTTACGCCGCCGCGGCGGTGCTGGCCATGCCCGACCAGCACCTGGCGACCCGGCTTTCCGGGCTGTTCCGCACCCGGCGTTTCCGGGTGTACACCACCGACGACGTCATCGGGGTGGAGATGGCCGGGGCGCTGAAGAACGTCTATGCCATCTCGGTGGGAATGGGCTACTCGCTGGGCATCGGTGAGAACACCCGCGCGCTGGTGATCGCGCGCGCGCTGCGGGAGATGACCAAGCTCGGCGTTGCCCTGGGCGGCAACCCCGAGACCTTCCCGGGCCTGGCCGGCCTGGGTGACCTGATCGTCACCTGCACCAGCCAGCGCAGCCGCAACCGCCACGTCGGTGAACAACTCGGCGCGGGCAAGCCGATCGACGAGATCATCGCCTCGATGAACCAGGTCGCCGAAGGCGTCAAGGCCGCCAGCGTGATCATGGAATTCGCCAATGAGTTCGGCCTGAACATGCCGATCGCCCGCGAGGTCGACGCGGTGATCAACCACGGTGCGACGGTCGAGGACGCCTACCGCGGCCTGATGGTCGAGGTACCCGGGCACGAGGTGCACGGCTCGGGCTTCTGACGGGCCATCTGACACCGGTCGAATTCAAATCTTTGCATTCCATATGGGCCGGGCCCGTCCGCTTGACCCTCGGTTCGCCAGCAAAATACCGTCGATGCAGCAGCCAGGGATTCCCGGCCGTGCCAGTGTGGGTCCGGCCGGGTCGTAACCGTTTGTGCGCCAAGAGTTTACGCCGACGTAATACAGCGCCATATGGGGCGGACATCGGAACATCCCCCGCAAACATCTAACGAGGGAAGCGACCGATGCAACACATCGAACAGCTCGGCAACCAACCTCACGACCAGACCGCCAGCCCGCGCAAAGACCGCGTGCGGTCGATCATCCGGCACGACCTCCCTTCGTCGCTCGTCGTTTTCCTGGTCGCGCTCCCGTTGTCCCTGGGGATCGCGATCGCATCCAACGCCCCGGTGCTGGCCGGCCTGATCGCCGCCATCGTCGGCGGCATCGTGGTCGGCGCCATCGGCGGGTCGCCGCTACAGGTCAGCGGCCCAGCGGCCGGACTGACGGTGGTGGTAGCCGACCTGGTATCCGACTTCGGTTGGGGCGTAACGTGTTTCATCACCGTGGCCGCCGGCGCCCTGCAGGTGCTGTTGGGGCTCAGCCGCGTCGCGCGGGCGGCGCTGGCGATCTCGCCGGTGGTCGTGCACGCCATGCTGGCCGGCATCGGCATCACGATCGCGCTGCAACAGGCGCACGTTCTGCTGGGCGGAAAATCCAAGAGCACGGCCTGGCACAACGTCATCGAGCTGCCGGGGCAGATCATCGGCGCGCACCGGCCGGGGGTCATCTTGGGCGCATTGGTGATCGCCATCCTCGTCTGCTGGCGGTGGGTTCCCGCCAAGTTGCGCCGCGTTCCCGGCCCGTTGGTCGCGATCGTGGTCGTGACGGTGGTGTCGGTCGTCTTTCCGTTCCACGTGCGCCGCATCGACCTCGAGGGCTCGCCGTTGGACGCGTTGCAGCTGCCCGACATTCCGCACGACGGCTGGGGCGCGGTCGCGATCGGCGTGATCACCGTCGCGCTCATCGCCAGCGTCGAAAGCCTGCTGTCGGCGGTGTCGGTCGACCGGATGCACAACGGGCCACGCACCGACTTCGACCGGGAATTGGTCGGGCAGGGCGCCGCCAACATGGTGTCGGGCACGATCGGCGGGCTGCCGGTCACCGGCGTCATCGTCCGCAGCTCGACCAACGTCAACGCGGGCGCCAAGTCGCGCGCCTCGGCGTTCCTGCACGGCGTGTGGATCCTGCTGTTCACCATCCCGTTCGCCGGGCTGGTCGACGAAATCCCCACCGCCGCGCTCGCCGGGCTGCTCATCGTCATCGGCATCCAGTTGCTCAAGCCGGCCCATATCGAAACCGCGATGAAGCACGGCGATCTCGCCGTGTACGTCGTGACCGCCGTCAGTGTGGTGTTCCTCAACCTGCTGCACGGGGTGATGATCGGCCTCGCGCTGGCCATCGCGCTGACCGGTTGGCGGGTGATTCGGGCCAAGGTCGACGCCACGTCCGTCGACGGCGAGTGGCAGGTGCAGATCGAGGGCGCCGCGTGCACGTTCCTGGCGCTCCCGCGACTCACCCGGGTCCTGGCCTCGATTCCCACCGGAACCGTTGTCACCGTGGATGTTTCGGTGCACTACCTGGACCACGCGGCGCATCAGACGATCAGCGACTGGCAGCGCCAGCACGAAGCCAACGGCGGCACGGTGAACATCCGCGGGAGGTTCGAGACCGGCCATGCCGCTGGCAAAAATGCGAGTGAGGTCGTCGAGCCCGAAAGGCCCGAGGCCGCTGCCTGATTGGCATGCTCAATCCCACCCGGAAAGCCCGAAGGTGCCGCTCGGCGCCCTCCCGCTGAGCTTCTGGACGATCCACTGGTTCATCGGCACACCCTGCTCGGTGGCCTCCAGCGCGAGGCGGGCATGCAACTCCGGCGAGGTTCTCACCAGGAATCGCCCGCCGTAGTGGCGCCGCGACAGCGGTTCGGGAACTTCGTCGCCGCAGGCGCGCAGGACCTCCACATGCTCGGTGACGGCGTCCTCGATGGCGGCCACCGCTTGGGGCGCGGTGGGCGCTTGGCGCCTCAGGTACGGCAATTCGACGCATACGCCTAGGTATTCGTCGTAGTCGGTCAACCACTGCGCTCGGTAGGTGTAGTGGTCCACGCGCAATGTGATAGCACGGGTGATATCAAATCCGGGAGTCACTCATCCCCAGGGACGGGCCTCTCCGCACCATATGGCTCTCGCCGGATTTGATAGCGCGGGCGATATCAAATCCCGCGACGGACTCATGCTCGGCTAGCCGCGCGCCATCGCCTCCAGCCGGCGGATGCGGTCCTCGATCGGCGGGTGCGTCGAGAACAGCGACCCGATCCGCTCGCCCGCGCGGAACGGGTTGGCGATCATCAGGTGGGCCTGGCTGGCCAGCTGCGGCTCCGGCGGCAGCGGGGCCGCCTGGACGCCGCCCGAGATCTTGCGCAGCGCCGACGCCAAGGCCAGGGGGTCGCCCGTCAGCACCGCACCCGATTCGTCCGCCTGGTACTCGCGCGACCGCGACACCGCCAGCCGCACCACGGTGGCGGCGATCGGACCCAGCAGCGAAACCAACAGCAGCGCAAAGGGATTGCCCTCGTCGTCGCGGTTGCCGCCGAAGAACATCGCCATGTAGGACAGGGCGGTGATGATCGACGCCATCGCTCCGGCGATGCAGGAGATGAGGATGTCGCGGTTGTAGACGTGGGACAGCTCGTGCCCCAGGACCGCCCGCAGCTCGCGTTCGCTTAGGATTCCCAAAATGCCGGTGGTGCAACACACGGCGGCGTTGCGCGGGTTACGGCCGGTCGCGAACGCGTTGGGCGCGTTGGTGTCGCTGATGTACAGCCGGGGCATCGGCTGGTGCGCGGCGGTGGCGAGTTCGCGCACGATCCGGTACATCGCCGGCGCCTGCAGCTCGGACACCGGCTGCGCGTGCATCGCCCGCAGCGCCAGCTTGTCGCTGTTGTAGTAGGTGTAGACGTTCATGCCGATGGCGAACAGCACCGACAGGAACATCGCGGTCCTGCCGAACAGCGAGCCCACGAACACGATCAACGCGGACATACCGACCAACAGGGCGAAGGTCTTCAGCCTGTTGGCATGGGGATGCCAGGTCATCGGGTCCTCCTTGGAGCGTCGACTATCGCTCATTGAACGCCTGAAAAGGCGCCAAAGGTTCCCTCGACGCGCTAACCGTGCCGGCTGATGGTGTAGTCGACCAGCGTCTGCAGCGCCTGCCGGCCGGGGACATCGGGCAGCAGGGCCAACTCGTCGCGCGCCTGCCCCGCGTATTCGGCCAGCGTCTGCTTGGCCTTGGCCATCCCGGGGGACGCCCGCAACAGCGCCAGCGCCTCGGCCACCGCCGCGTCGTCGTCGATGGGCCCGGCCAGCAGCTCACGCAGCCGCACCGCGTCGGCCCCGGGTTCGCGCAGCGCGTAGAGCATCGGCAGCGTGTGCACGCCCTCGCGCACGTCGGTGCCGGGCAGCTTGCCGGACTCATGCGAGTCGCTGTCGATGTCGATGATGTCGTCGGAGATCTGGAAGGCGGTGCCCACGATGCCGCCGAGCCGGCTGAGCCGCTCGACCTGCTCGGCGTCGGCGCCGGAGAACATGGCGCCGAACCGGCCCGCCGCGGCGATCAGGCAGGCGGTCTTCTCGTACACCACCTTCAGGTAGTGCTCGATCGGATCGGCCCCCTCGGCCGGGCCCGTCAGGCCGCGCGTCTCCCGCATCTGCCCGGTCACCAGCTGGGCGAACGTCTCGGCGATCAGGCGCACCGCCTCGGGCCCGAGCCGCGACACCAGCCGCGACGCCGTGGCGAACAGGTAGTCCCCCGCCAGGATCGCGACGTTGTTCCCCCAGCGGACGTTCGCGGTGGGCGCGCCCCGGCGCACCTCCGCCTCGTCCATCACGTCGTCGTGATAGAGGGTGGCCAGGTGCACCAGCTCGATGACCGAGCCGGCGATCGTCACCTCGTGCGCGTCGGGGTTCGGCCCGATCTGGGCGGACAGGACGGTGAACAACGGCCGGAATCGCTTGCCGCCGGCCTTGAATAGGTGGGTCAGCGAGTCGGTCATCACGTCGTCGGCGCTGCGCAGCTCGGTGTCCATGAGCCGTTCGATCCGCCCGACGCCGTCGCGCACCGTGGCGGCGAAGGCGGGGTCGCCGAAGTCGATGCCCGCCACCACCGTCGCCGGAGTACTCACCCGACCAACATACTGGTGAGCGTGGAGACCAAAGCCGACCTGGTGGTCGTGGGCGCCGGACCCGCGGGTTCGGCGGCGGCCGCGTGGGCCGCGCGCGCGGGCCACGACGTGCTGGTCATCGACTCCGCCAGCTTCCCCCGGGACAAGGCGTGCGGTGATGGGCTGACGCCGCGCGCGGTCGCCGAGTGCGAGCGCCTCGGGCTGGGCGACTGGCTGGACACCCGCATCCGGCATCGCGGCCTGCGGATGAGCGGTTTCGGCGGCGAGGTCCAGGTCGACTGGCCGGGCCCGTCGTTTCCGTCGACCGGTAGCGCCGTGGCCCGACTCGAGTTGGACGACCGGATCCGCAAGGTCGCCGAGGATTCCGGCGCGCGAATGATGTTGGGAACGAAAGCCGTTGCGGTGCATCATGACTCGTCGAGGCGGGTGGCATCGCTGACCTTGGCCGACGGCACGGAGGTGGCTTGCCGGCAGCTGATCGTAGCCGACGGGGCCCGCTCTTCGCTGGGCCGCAAACTAGGCCGGCGTTGGCACCAGGAGACGGTGTACGGCGTCGCCGCCCGCGGGTATCTGGCCACCCCGCGCGCCGACGACCCGTGGCTGACGTCGCACCTGGAGCTTCGTTCGCCGGACGGCGCGGTGCTACCCGGCTACGGCTGGATCTTCCCGCTCGGCAATGGCGAGGTGAACATCGGCGTCGGGGCCTTGTCGACGTCGAAACGGCCGGCCGACCTGGCGCTGCGCCCGCTGATCGACTACTACACCGACCTGCGGCGCGACGAATGGGGCTTCGAAGGCCCGCCGCGGGCGGTGGCGTCGGCGCTCCTGCCGATGGGCGGCGCGGTGTCCGGGGTGGCCGGGCCCAACTGGATGCTGATCGGCGACGCCGCGGCCTGCGTCAACCCGTTGAACGGGGAGGGCATCGACTACGGGATGGAGACGGGACGGTTGGCCGCCGAGCTGCTGGACTGCCGCGAACTGTCTCAAGACCTGTCGCGGGTGTGGCCGTCGCTGCTGCAGCAGCACTACGGCCGGGGCTTCTCGGTCGCGCGCCGGCTGGCGCTGTTGCTGACCTTTCAGCGCTTCCTGCCCGCGACCGGACCGATCGCGATGCGCTCGCCGCGGCTGATGACGATCGCCGTGCGGGTGATGGCCAACCTGGTCACCGACGACGACGCGGACTGGGTCGCGCGGGCCTGGCGGGGCGGCGGCCGGCTGTCGCGGCTGATCGATCGCCGGGTGCCGTTCACCTGAGCCGACTGACCTGCGCAAACGGTCATCCGGCCGGATCGGGGCAGTGGACATTTTTCCGCGCGCTTCAGATGAGCGGTGTATAGTCCGGCTAATGAAGGGAACGAAGCTGGCTACTATCGGCGGCCTGGCTGCCGCCGCCATCGCGCTGGCCGCGCCGGCGCTGGCCTCGCCGCCGCCGTCGAACGATTACGACGCCCCGTTCAAGAACACCGTCAACGGCTTCGGTATCTACCAGCCGCAGGACCAGCTCGCGTGGCTGGGCAAGATCACCTGCGACCGGATCGGCCGGGGCGTGGACGGCGACCCGTACAAGTCGGCCAACTTCATCCAGCACAACCTGCCGCGCGGCACCACCCAGGGCCAGGCGTTCCAGTTCCTCGGGGCCGCTGTGGACCACTACTGCCCCGACCAGGTCGGCTTCGTTCAGCGGGCCGGCACCCACTAGCCCGTTTTCAGCGCAGCGGCTTGTAGGCCGCATGCAGCGCCACGATGCCGCCGGTCAGGTTGCGCCACCGAACCGCCGCCCATCCGGCCCGCGAAATCTCGTGCGCCAACTTGGTCTGGTCCGGCCAGGCCCTGATCGACTCCGCGAGGTAGACGTAGGCGTCGGGATTGCTGGACACCGCGCGGGCCACCCGCGGCAGCGCCCGCATCAGGTACTCCTTATAGACGGTGGCGAACAGCCCGTTGGTCGGCGTGGAGAATTCGCACACCACCAACCGGCCGCCCGGGCGAGTGACGCGGGCCATCTCGCGCAGCGCCGCCCGCGGGTCGACGACGTTGCGCAACCCGAAACTGATTGTGACCGCGTCGAATACGTCGTCCCCAAACGGCAGCCGGGTGGCGTCGGCGGCGACCTTCGGGACGTTGCGCGCGGCACCCGCGGCGAGCATCCCGACCGAGAAGTCGGCCGCCACGCACCATGCCCCGGATTTCCTGAGCTCGACGGTGGACACCGCGGTGCCGGCGGCCAGGTCCAACACCTTCTGGTCGGGTCCGATCGCCAGTGCCGACCGGGTGGCGGCCCGCCAATACCGGTCCTGCCCCAGCGACAGCACGGTGTTGGTCAGGTCGTAGCGGCGGGCGACGCCGTCGAACATCGACGCGACGTCCCGGGGGTCCTTGTCCAACGCCGCACGACTCACGAGGGAAACGCTACCGTCCGGGAATTACACGGTGACGGCGGCGTTGCAACACTGCGTGACTGAAAAAGTTTGGTTTATCACCGGTACATCGCGAGGCTTCGGGCGCGCGTGGGCGATCGCGGCGCTCGAGCGCGGCGACAACGTCGCCGCCACCGCCCGCAACACGGCATCGCTCGACGACCTGGCCGAGAAGTACGGCGACGCGCTGTTGCCGATCCGATTGGACGTCACCGATCGGGACGCCGACTTCGCCGCGGTCAAGCAGGCGCACGACCACTTCGGGCGGCTGGACATCGTGGTCAACAACGCCGGTTACGGGCAGTTCGGGTTCGTCGAGGAGTTGTCCGAACAAGACGCACGGGATCAGATCGAGACCAACGTCTTTGGGGCGCTGTGGATCACCCAGGCGGCGTTGCCGTACCTGCGCGACCAGCGCAGCGGCCACATCATTCAGGTGTCCTCGATCGGGGGCATCACCGCTTTCCCATTGGTCGGCATGTACCACGCGTCCAAGTGGGCGCTGGAAGGCTTTTCGCAGGCGCTGGCCCAAGAGGTCGCCCCGTTCGGCGTGCACGTCACGTTGATCGAGCCGGGCGGCTTCGACACCGACTGGGCCGGGGATTCGGCCAGGCACGCCGATCCGCTGCCGGCGTACGACGATGTTCGTGCCGCCGTGCAGGCCGAGCGCAGCAAGCGCTGGGCCAGCCCGGGCAGTCCGGAGGCGTCCGCCACGGCGCTGCTGAAGGTGGTCGACGCCGAAAAGCCGCCGCTGCGAGTCTTTTTCGGCGCTTCACCGCTGGCGACGGCCAAGGCCGACTACGAGAGCCGGCTGCGCACCTGGGAGGAATGGCAGCCGGTCGCCGAGCTGGCCCAGGGGTAGCGAGCCGCGGACGTCGGCGCCTACCAGTGAGGTAGTCGATTACGCATGTCGGCAGCCCGGTGCGGACCCATAATTGTGGGCATCTGCGAGGAAAGGCGGTCCGATGTCCGCACCCCAGTCCGCGCCGGTGGCAACCAGCGACGTGTGCATCGTCGGCGCCGGCATCGCCGGGTTGAATGCCTTGTTCGCCGCCAGCCGATACCTATCGCGTGAGCAGACGGTGATCCTGATCGACCGCCGTAGACGCGTCGGCGGCATGTGGGTCGACGTCTACCCCTATGTCCGCCTGCACCAGCCGCACCCCATGTTCACGGCGGGCAACATCGAGTGGACGCTCGCCAAGGAGCGCAGTTATCTGGCGACCAAGGGCGAGGTGCTCGCCCACTTCGAGCACTGCGTCGACGTGATCAGGCAGCGGGTCGGAGTCGAGGAGTATCTCGGCTGGGACTTCGAGTCCGCAGAAGAGACGAACGGCATCGTGCGGGTCACCTGCAGGGCCCCCGACGGGCGGCAGCTCGTCGTCGAGACCACGCGTTTGATCAAGGCCTTCGGCCTCGGGATCACCCCGAACGAACCGCTGGCCATCTCGAGCAAGCGCGTCCATTCGGTGTCGCCCGACTACTGCGACGTGCGGGCCGGCGACATCAGGGAGAGTGACGCGCCCGTGTGGGTCGTCGGCGGCGGAAAAACCGCGATGGACACCGCGCACGCGCTGATCACGAGCTACCCCGGCCGCGAGGTCAACATGGTCGCCGGCCGCGGCACGTTCTTCTCCTGCCGCGACGACCTGTTGCCGAGCGGCGCCCGCCGGTGGTGGGCGGGCACGCCGCCGAGCGCGGTCGCCACCCAGTTGAGTCACCGGTACGACGGCACGAACGAATCAGAGGTGCAGGCTTGGTATCGTGCCACGCACGGCACCTTCCTGACCCCCCAGGCGGACAACTTCGTGTTGGGAGTGTTGTCCGAGGCCGAGAACCGCACGATCTCCGCCGGGCTGAACGACGTCGTGATGGACTATTTCGAGGATGCGGTCGATCGCAACGGCACGACCGAGTTGGTGTTCCGGAGCGGATCGACGAAGACGATCGAACCGGGTAGCTGGATAATCAACTGCACCGGATACGTCAAGTTCCCAGACGAATACCCGTATGAGCCGTACGTTTCACCCAGCGGCGCAGTCGTTTCCATCAATGTGCGGTCGGCCATGCTGCACTTGCCTGCGTTCATGGGGTACTTCCTGGGCCACCTGATGTTCCTGGGCAAGCTCACGGATATTCCGCTCTACGAAATAGATTGGATGAATCTGAGGCAGAAGGCGCCGCTGGCGTTTCCCTACGTGCTCTTCGCCCTCGTTCAGCACAATCTCAGCCTGATCTACGACGACGTCCCCCGTCGCGTATTCACCGACAACAACCTCGATTTCGATAAGTGGTACCCGTTGCCGCGACGGGTGCCGGGCATGGCGCGGTTCATGCTCACGCACCGCCGGGAGTGCGAGCGCCAACGCCGGGTTCTCGACACGGTGCGGGAGCGTCTCGAAATCCGTTGCGGCCCGCTCAGCGGGTAAGGCACATACCGGGGGAACGGCTTCCGTCATCCGGCACCGCCACTCCCGGCGCACGGGCGCGACCGGCTTCACACCGCCTGGTGAGCCCAACCACTTCGCGAAAGTACCGGTACCGCAAGACAGGTAGTCGACTACGCGTGTGGGGTGGTCTAGCGCAAACAAGATTTGGTGGCGAAACCACTCAACCGACGCCCTTGGGGAGCACCACCATGACACTCACGGTTGACACGTCGGCCTGCCCGAGCGTCTTCGATGCCGGCCTGCCGACTATTGATTACGAGCACTGCCAGAGCCCCGAAGAGGCTCACCTGATTCTCCACGAGGCGCGCCGCCGGGCACCGATTGCGATCGGCCCGCATGGGCCGGAAGTGCTGACCTACGAACTGGTCCGAAGTGTGCTGCGCGACCCGCGCTTCCGCGTGCCCCAGGGGATGTTCCTTGCCTCCCAGGGCATCACGACCGGCCCATTGTGGGAGCGCGTCGCCACCAACCTGATCAGCCTCGACGGGGCCGAGCACCACCGGCTGCGCCGCCTGGTGTCCAAGGCGTTCACACCGCGCGCCACCGCGCGGCTGGGCGCAACGATCGACGGGGTGATCAACGGACTGCTGGACCACCACACCGCAATTGGGCGCTGCGACGTGGTCGCCGACATCGCCAGGCAATACCCGATCCCGATCATCTGTGCGCTGTTGGGCGCCCCGGCCGAAGATTGGAAGCTGTTCTCCGAGTGGACCGACGACATCTTCAAGGCCTTCAGCTGGGAGGTCGCCGCTCATCAGAACAACATCTTGGCCGCATGGGACGAGCTCGACGCCTACATCGACGACATGGTCGCGCAGCGACGCCACCGGCTGACCGACGACCTCATCTCCGACCTGATCCGCGCCGAGGACGACGGCGACCACCTGAGCGCCGACGAGCTACGCATGCTGGCCGCGGGCCTGCTGATGGCCGGCACCGACACCACCCGCAACCAGCTGGCCGCCTCCGTGCACGTGCTGTGCGACTGTCCCGAGCAGTGGCGGTTGCTGGGCGAGCACCCAGAAGTCGCGAACAGTGCGGTTGAAGAGACGATGCGGCATTCGCCCATCGCGGCCGCGACGTTGCGCATCGCTCTCGAGGACGTCGAAGTCGCCGGGGTGGTGATCCCCGCGGGCACCGTGGTCATCGCAAACACCGCCGCAGCCAACCGCGACCCCGCCGTCTACGACGACCCCGACCGACTCGACATCACCCGAGTGGGGGCCCCGCCGATGCAGACGTTCGGCGCCGGCATGCACTACTGCCTGGGCGCGAACCTGGCCCGACTCGAGCTCGCCGAAGCCCTGGCGACCATGGCGCGGCGCATGCCCGACGCGCGCCGCACCGGACCCGCGCCGTGGAAGCCGCTGACCGGGCTGAGCGGACCCGCCACGCTGCCAGTCGAATTCACGCCCGAGATCGATGTCGCCGCGACTAGCGCACGGTGCGGATGACGAAGGCGTCGATGTTCTCGTCGTAATCGACCGATTCGTCCACGAAGAGTTCGCCCACCGGGTGACCGTCCTCGGCGACGGCAATGAAGGTCGATTCCTCGGGGTTGTACGTCACCGCGCCTTCAACGAACATCGCCGCGACCTCGTGCCCGTCGGCCCCGAACACGACGAGCTTCAATCCTCCGGCGTCCTTGACGTATTCCGCTGCCTCAGCACGCGTCGTGACCATCCTTGCGAGTCCTTTCTCTGTTGCCGAGCCGTCAGGGCGTGGGCTGGGAAACCCTTGTCTGTACGAGGAATTCGTGTAGCGCATCCGCCATCCGCGCCCGCACCGGCGCGCCGGAGATGACCACGTCGACCATCGGCACCGATAGGTGGGTGTGACCGCGGGCGCCGACATGCTCGGTCGGCACCCCCGCCGCCTGCAGCGCGGCGGCGTAGGCCTCGCCGACATCGCGCAGGGGATCGAACTCGGCCGTCACCACGAGGGCCGGCGGCAGCCCGGACAGGTCGGCGGCATTCAAGGGGGCGAATCGGGGGTCTTCTCGATCCGCAGCGTCGATGTAATGGTCGTAGCACCACCGAAGTAGCGGCGTCGTCAGACCGTAGCCATCGGCGTTCTCGGTGAACGACGCGCGCGTCATCTCGCCGGACGTCAAGGGCGTCAACAACACCTGGCCCACGATGGTCGGGCCGCCCATGTCCCTCGCCAGCCGGCACACCACCGCCGCGAGTCCCCCGCCCGCGCTCCAGCCGCACACCGCCAACCGACCCGGGATGCCGCCGAGCGCCTCGGCGTTGTCGGCGACCCACCGCACCGCGGCCATCGCGTCATCGACGGCCGCAGGAAAGCGGTTCTCGGGTGAATGGCGGTAGTCAGCTGAGACCACCATGGCGCCGCTCCGCACGCAAAGATCCCGGCACAGCGGATCATCCGCGACGGCGTCGCCGAGAACGTAGCCACCGCCATGGAAATACACGACCACCGGATGCGGACCCGGGGTGGCAGGCCGATAAAGCCGGTACGCCAAATCGCCGGCGGGGCCGGGCAGCACGCCGTCGACGATCTCGCCGACATCCGGTCCCGGCGGTCGCACCATCGACATCTGCGCGTACAACGCGCGAGCCTCCTGGACGCCCATCGATTCCATCGGCGGCAGATTCAGCGCCGCCACCTCGTTGAGGACCATCTCGACGTCCGGCTGCAACCGGCGCACCACTCCGTCGTTGCAGCGTGAGCCGGCGGGGCCAGATCTCCTGTAGCCCAGGTAATCGCGGGCGACCACCTCGTCGCAGCCGGCACGGTAGAAGTCGAAGCCCGCGCAGTACGGCAGGAAGACCCGGGATTTGCCGGGCACATTGGCGCCCATGTACCACGAGTTCGCCTGGGGGTAGAGGGTGATGTCGGCGCAGTCGTTGACGTGCTGCGTCCACCCGGCCTCCGCCAGTTCGGTGGGCTCGATGACCTCGAAGCCGTCCGCGCTCAGGTGGCCGAGGCAGTCGAGCACCCAATCCGCATGCTGTTCGATCGACACGACCATGTTGGTCAACACCGAGGGGCTGCCGGGACCGGTGATGAAGAACAAGTTGGGAAAACCGGCCGTGGTCAAGCCGAGGTAGGTCCGCGGTCCGTCTGCCCATTTGCCCTTGAGCGCCAGACCATTACGACCCCTGATGTCGACCGCCGTGATCGCGCCCGTCACCGCATCGAAACCGGTCGCGAAGACGATCGCATCGAAAGCGAACGACTCGTCGGTGGTGTCGATCCCCGTCGCCGTGATTTCCCGGATGGGATGTTTGCGGACGTTGACCAGGCGCACGTGCGGCAGGTTGTAGGTGGCGTAGTAGTTCGTGTCCAGGCACGGCCGTTTCGTCGCCAGCGGGTGATCAGTGGGGCAGAGTTCGGCGGCGGTGTCGGGATCGTCGACGATCGAGCGGATCTTGTCGCGGAAGAACTCGGCATATTCGTGATTGGCGGCGGGATTGCTCAGCACGTCGGCGAAGACGTTGATCGCCTCGAACAGCAAGCCGTCAGCCCAGGCGCGCTCGTAGCGGCGTTGGCGTTCGGCCTCCGAAACGCCGAAGGTGGGAGTGACGTCGCGCTCCATCGGGATGCCGCCGAACGAAAGCTTCGCGGCCGCACGGTATTCCGCCTCATTCGTCAGTTGCGCGATCTTCGAGGGCGGCACCGGACCATTGTGCGCCGGGATCGAGAAGTTCGGCGTCCGCTGGAACACCACCAGCTGCGCCGCCTCCTGTGCGATCACCGGAATCGATTGCACCCCGGAGGAACCCGTGCCGATGACGGCCACCCGCTTGCCGGTGAAATCGACCGGCTCGTGCGGCCAGGCGCTGGTGAAGTAGATTTCGCCGGCGAACCGCTCGAGCCCCCGGACCTCGGCCTGCTTGGGCAGGGACAGGCAGCCGGTGGCCATCACGACGAAACGACTGGTGAGTTCGTCCCCGCGGTCGGTGCCCACCCGCCATAGCGAAACATCGTCGTCCCATCCTGCGCGCTGCACCCGCGTCGAGAAGGTGAGGTGGCGGCGCAGGTCGTGCTTGTCCGCGACGTGATTGAGATAGCGCAGGATCTCCGGCTGGGTGGCGTACTTCTCCGACCACCGCCAGTCGCGGTGCCAGTCGGGATCAAAGCTGTACATGTAGTCGACGCTGGGCACGTCAACCCGGGCGCCCGGGTAGCGGTTCCAGTACCACGTGCCGCCGAGGTCGTCGCCCGCCTCGAAGACGCGGAACCGGTATCCGGCACGGCTTAGCCGGTAGGCGAGGTACAGGCCCGCGATACCCGCGCCCACCACGACGACGTCGACGTCCGGCAGCGGCCGGTCTGTGCTGGCTGCATGGGTCATCGTCTGATGATCCCGCCGCGCTCACCGGCTGTCTTGAGTACGGCGATACTCGATTTGCTGACGACCGGCCGCGGCCCGGCATGCCCGGGCCTTACCAAATGGGTAGGAAACCCTTCCCTTCCGGGAGAAGAAAGTGGCCCTCACGGTAATTACCTGATCGCCGATAATCCCCGAGCATTTCGGTCATGACTTCCACGACCACACTGCCGAACCGCAGCATCCTCAGCGACGCAGACCTCGCCCGGGCCGCGGCGGCCGGTGATCGCGCGGCGCTGGCCGATATCTACCACCGCTACGCGGGCCCACTGCACGCCTACTGCGTCGGCATGTTGCGTGATCGCCACGCCGCCTCGGACTGCGTGCAGGATGTCTTCTGCACCGCCACCACACAGTTGCCGAAGCTGCGTGACGCGGACAAGCTGAGGCCGTGGCTCTACGCCATCGCCCGCCGCAGCGCGCTGCGGGCCTTGTCCGAACGCCGCCGCGAGGCCGCCTGCGACGAGCTGCCCGACGATGCGGCGACCGGTCCCGGGCCGTTCACGCTGACCGCCCAGAACGAACTCCGTCAACTGATCAACCAGGCGGCCGACGGATTGTGCGAGCGCGACCGGCGGGTGCTGGAGCTTGCCTACCGCCACGGCGCGACCGGAACCGAGCTCGCGCAAGCGTTGGGCATCAGCTACGACTCCACCAAGAAGGTCCTGCAGCGGCTGCGCGACACCATCGAACGCTCACTGGGCGCCCTGTTGGTGGCCCGCCGCGCGACCCAACACGGCTGCCCGCGGCTCGCCGCGGACCTGACCGGCTGGGACCATCAGTTCACCGTGCTGATGCGGAAACGCATTGCGCGCCACATCGAGTCGTGCCCCACATGCGACGGGTACCGCCGCAGCGCCCTCAATGCCGTTGCCCTGCTTGGCGGCGGGGTACTCGACGAGCTGGCCAAGCCACACGGCGGGTAACGAAATATCCGCGGGCTCACTTCTGCTGGGTGCGACGGTCACGCAGCATGGAGCGGTTGACGGCCCCGAGCCGGATGGCCGCATTGGCCAGCCGGACCCGGCGATCCCCCTCGGCCGTGATGCCGAACTTGTCGTACAGGTGCTGCAGGTGTTGCTTGACGGCCGCCTCCGTGACGTACAGCTCCTGGGCCATCCGGCGGACCGATGCGGGCTCGGGGAACGGGTCGTCGGCGACGAACGGGCGGCACAGAACCTTGAGGACATCGAGTTCGCGCGCGGTCATGCGGGGCGGCCGCAGGATGGACTTGCCGGTTTCGGTCTCTTGGTCGCCCGGCGCTTCGCCGGCCCCTTTTGTCATCCAGAACACCAACCGCGAACTGCCGAGCCGCAATTCGTCTCCCGACCGCAGGATCCGTTCCGCCGCGATCCTTTCCCCGTTGACGTAGGTGCCGTTGCGGCTTCCCAAATCACGCACGGACCAGGCTTGCCCGAAATTCTCCAGGACGGCGTGTACCCGCGACACGGTCGGGTCGTGCTCCAACGACACCGCGTTGGTCAAGGACTTGCCGAGGGTCACCCGTTCACCACTGAGCGCGACCAGCTCCCGCCCCGACGGCTTCCACACTTCCAAATGGGACGACATATCGACCCCTCCTATCACGGCCCATTCTGACCCCGCGACGCAAAGAATGGCCGGAGAACGGTCCGCTGAGCCGAAAATCGCGTGCTCGGCTGCCGAGATTCCCCCGGTATTCGGGTCCACGACGCCCGGTTGCGGTTGGACCGTGGTGACGCATCACCGGTAGCCGTTTTCCCTGCCGGCGAGAAGCCATAGAATCTACGAGCATGCGTCGTCGCATCCCTAACCCGACTTCGTGATGGCAATCACCAATGTTGAGCTCAGCTTCCTGCTGGAGGCGTCGCGCCGCGGGCTGCTTCCTCAGCAAGGCCGCCTCCTGGAATTCGGCGAAGCCGAGACCATGATCGATGTGGTGCAGGCGATCCCGCTCCTTCTCGCCGAAGGGCCACGGCGCGACGCGTTGCTGGCCGAGTCGCCGCCGGACGGTGTGGCCCAGGTCTACGCCGACGCCAAGCGAATCTACCGAGCCCTGTTCGACTTCCGCAGCTACAACGCCATCGACCTGCTCCCACCCAATCACTACCGTCTGCAGCAAGATCTCAACCTGCCCTTCGACCTTGGGACAAGGTTCGACGTCTGCATCAACAACGGCACGACCGAGCACGTCTTCAATCAGGCCAATTGCTTCAAGGCGATTCATGATCACACCGCCCCGGGGGGCGTGATGATCCACTGGACGCCGTGCCTGGGATGGGTCGACCATGGCCTTTACAACATCCAGCCGGGGTTCTTCCACGACCTGGCCGCCGCGAACGGCTACGAGGTCCTGCTCGCCGTGCTGTCGAGCGACAGCATGATGATGCCGATCATCCCAGGCCAGATCACTTCCGAGTTGGTTGCCGCCAATCCGGGCATCCGAGACAGTCTCGCGTGCGCCGTGCTGCGCAAGACGACGGATGAACCCTTCCGCTTTCCCCTGCAGGGGGTCTATTCCTTTCTCAAGGAACTGGCGGCTGTGGGGGATCCGCAACGTATTACGCATCTGCTGGCGGCGCGC
>NZ_LZJB01000214.1:0-2636 GCF_001666895.1 Mycobacterium sp. E3298 | reverse complement strand
GTCATCGCCCGTGCTGCACATGCGGCGGACTGCGACGACGGACACAGTCCTCGGCGACGTCCAGATCGCTGCCGGAGACAAGGTCGTGGTGTGGTATCTGGCCGCCAATCACGATCCGAGCGTGTTCCCCGACCCGTCGCGCTTCGACATCCTGCGCTCCAACGCCCGCGATCATCAAGCTTTTGGAGCCGGTGGACCACACTTTTGCCTCGGAGCGGGGTTGGCGCGGATGGAGATACGCGTCGTGCTGGGCACACTGCTAGCTGCGTTCCCGACACTGCGTGCGACGGCTCCGCCCGATCCGCTGCGCTCGATGTTCGTCCACGGTGTCAAGGCACTGCCCTGCACCCTGGACTAACTCAGGGATCTGACCGCTGGACTGACAGGGACCATCACCGACCTTGGCGAACGGCGAATTCTGTTGCGCCGCTTTGCGTGAAGGCGGTGAATACGGGCACCCCACCGGTCGCCCTGTAGCCACCATCATGGTCATGGCGCAGTGTCACGGCATCTCGGACAGCAACCGCCGCGCCGCTTCTACGCATGGTCGCAGCCGGTCGATCGGGCTGACCCCGGACAACGCCAACGACCGTCGCGGTACCTCGATCTCGATCACGATGTCGGACGGGAGCGCGGAAAGGATGTCACGCAGGGGCAACTCGCCCTCGCCGGGCACCATGCGCTCAAACATGGCTTCTTCCATGTAGTTTTCGCTGCGCGGGCGCAGCGTGGTGTCGTTGAGTTGGGCGTACCCGATGCAAGCCGGGTCGATCGCGGCGAGATCGGCGGCGCCCGAACCCGAGCGGACCAGATGCATGGTGTCGATCAGCAAGCGGAAGTCGGGCCGCCCCACGTGTTCGAGCGCGGCGAGCGCCGTCGGCAGGTCGCCGACGGTCAGTCCCGGTACCGGTTCGAGGAGTGTCCGGATCCCGCGCTGGGCAGCCAGCTCCGTCAGCGCGGCGAATTGGTCGAAGCTGCGGGGAACGTCGGCATCGAGACTGACCACATTGATTCGGGGGACGTTCAGCTCTGCGAGCACGTCGAGATCCGGCCGGAACGCGCTCATGTCGGCGCCGGGCAGCACCAGGAAGCCGTCACCGAGCGAGATCGTCACGCCGCGGTCATTCATCGCGGCGAGCACCGTCCGACGCAGGCCGGCGTCGTCGGTGAGAGAGAAGCGGGGATAACCGAGCGGCACCAGCGGCATTCCCTGCAGCGCGGCGGAGACGAAATGGCAGCCGAGATCCGCGGCCAGGTTCACCAATTCGGCCGGGGGAAGGCCAAATACACTCAGCATCCCGATGCCGAGCCGATCCGTGCCCGTCGCGGTCATGTCACCCGGGACGACCGGCGAGTTGGGCCAATTGCGCGGCCCCCTCGGCCGTCTGGGTGGTCATGGCGATGCGCCCCGAAGTGACCGGGTCTTCGATGATCGGCGCCTCCAAAACGAGGTCGTCGCGGACAAACGCCACATGATCCTTCAAATGGCCAGCGGTATACGACGCCCACGCCGACGCCGATGGGGGGTCGAGGATCAGGGTCACGTCGTAGAAACCCGCCGTCAGCGACTTCGGCGGATCCACATGTATGAGCCCGAGCCGCATCGTCTCCGGGCCCAGCGTGTACAAGGTGGTCCGGCCGATATCGCACGCGGTGAACGCGTCGGTGGGCGCCACGGGATGGTTCGGGTCGGTGGTCGGGCATTTCTGCGGGCCGGCCGGCTGAGACTTGTTAACGGGGCGGACGGGCAGCGGCGCGATCTGCACGCTCGGTGCGGCTGTTGCGCTTGTGGTGGGTGTTTTGGTGGTTGTGGCGCTGGTGGTCGACGTGGTGGGCGCGGCCTGGTGTCGCGTCGAGTGGCAGCCGCACACCACTGAGAAGAGCAGGCCGGCGCACGTCAGGCCGGCCACCACCGCGCGAACCTTCGCCTCGCCTCGCCGTCGGATCATTCGGCCCATTGTTCCAGCCGAAAAAAAGACCGCGGCGATGCGTGCGCAGTCGTCCTACGGCACCGGTTTCGCCCGCGCTCGGGGGTCATGAAGCGCACCCGGCCCTTTACTGACACTACGAATATAGAGTAGCGTGTCGCTCCAAGACGATGGACAAACGCCGAAAGCCCAATCCGGGGGAGCGCCGCCGCGACTTATGCGATGCGGCCATTCAGCTGTTGGCCGACGACGGCGCGAAGGGCTTGAGCCATCTCAAGGTCGACCGCAAGGCCGGCGTCCCCGACGGCACCACGTCGTTTTACTTCCGCACCCGCTCCGCGCTGCTGAGCGCGGTGGCCGAGCGGCTGGCCGACGTGGACCTCGCCGACCTGCAGTCCGTCGCCGACGACTCGGACGGCAGGGGTGAGAACCCGTCGCCCTCCCGGCTGTCCCAGGTGGTCATCCGATCCGGCGACGAGCCGCAGTTGTTCCGGACCAAGGCGCGCTACGAGCTGACGATGCAGGCCGCGCGTGATCCGTCACTGGCCGCGATCCTGCAGCGGGCCACGGACGAATTCACCAAGCTGCACCGTGAAATCCTGGTTCAGCTCATGCCGCACGGCGCGGACCTGGAACCCGCCGTCGTCGAGGACCTGAGCAACGTGACGCTGACGTTCATCAACGGGCTGCTCGTGCGGTTCGCCCACG